>JAVEPM010000077.1:0-13941 GCA_034008115.1 Methanolobus sp. | reverse complement strand
GTTGAAATGAAAATTTCATTATGAACATTTATTTTGATTGTTACTATTGATTGCTTTTTTGATTCTTAGATTGTTAGTGGGCAGATATCTTCATTTCGATGAAATCAGCACCAATTGGCAGATTGTGCTAGGCTGAATAGTTACACTATTTTTAAACGAATCTTGAATTTTACATAAATGTGATTAGCAGAAGAGATAGCATGTAAAGCTTGAAATTAAATTGAACAGGCAAAAAATAATCCCTTTTTTAACTAAGTGACTAAATAATTATATCCATGATATAATAGTAGCTTACTATTATAACATTATACTTACAAAATAATATTAGAAAGCTAGTGGCATTAAAAGTTATGAATTCAAATTGCACTATTAACCATACAGGTCATTCAGCAAAGAAACACAAATATAATTACAATGAATTATGTAGCAGCCTTGTACCAACGATCAAGCTTTTAAAAAGTTCAGTACTGGTTTCTTTTTCAGGTGCCCTCAGAATACACATAGCATTTCTTCTTATGCACATTAGCTCTGTTTTTTACAACTGCCTTGCAGGGGGACTTATCATTTACGCAGTCTACACCCTTGACCGAGCAATGGATGTAGAAGAGGATGCGGCCAACAGGCCTGAATTAAAAGGTGCGTCAAAGAAAGCGGCCCTGATTGTTTCACTTATCTGTTTTTTAATAGGAGCTGCCATACTCAGCGCAAATGGATTGATTTTGATAGCTTTTCTTCCATTGTTAACAGGTTACCTCTATACCAGGGGCATTAAGATAGGAAAGTTCAATCTAAGACTCAAAGGTGGAATGGGGATAAAAAATCTTGTCGTGGGAATCACCTGGGGAGCATTTATCGCAGGAATTGCAGGTATTTATGCTGCCAGCATTGTTGCGCCACTGATAATCTTCCTGTATTTTGGCATGAAACTGTTCATAAATTCTACAATATATGATTTTAAAGATGTTAAAGGAGACACATTAGCAGGAATAAAGACATTACCGGTAGTACTTGGAAAACAGAGAGCAAAAATACTTCTCTTCACTTTGCATTTGTTGGTTCACTCAATACTGTTGATATCCATCATGACAAAAATGATTGCTTTTGAACCAATAATACTGGTTTACAGTTTCATCATCGGATTGTTATATATCAAAAAATTTGCCGAACAGGTAGAAATAGAGACAAAGAAAAGGCTGGCAAAGAGGCTATTCATGATAGACGGGGAATCAAGCACAATTGTCGGACTGCGAACCATTCTAAATAGCCTCATAGCCTGATCCACCATATCAAATAGAAGTGACCTGACGAGACATTCCTTTGTAATGATCGAAAAGCTCACTTCCCCATTTAAGAGATGAACTATCATAACCTACCAGATCAGCACGGGGATCAAATGTGCCAGGATTAAAGAAAAGAGACATTGAAAAGAAGATATCTGTAACCACAAACGCTACTTTGATATCATCAAGAACAAATAACTGCGTTTGGGAAGCATTCAAATAGTACTCAAGTTTTTCACGATGTTCATCCCGAACCTTAGAAAAGACCTTTTCTGTTAGTATCAGAGATGTAGGAACATTTTTTTCAGCCATACTTACTACAAAATCAGGGTATGTTGGAATAAATATAGATGATACACCTTTGAAAAAGGATGATCTTGAAATGTTTTCAGTGAAAGTTTTATGAGATTCATAAATATTCTCAATACTATCCAAGACCAGCTCACTGTTCTTCAATTCCTTGAGATTGTCGATCATGCTTTGTGGAATATCATCAAGATAATGTTCTTTCCAAAATGATTCATTCTTCTCTATGGTCTCAATTGTGTCCAGAAGTGGCCTGAAATGCCGGATCATGGCTCTGCCTATAGGAGTTAGCTGATAATGTTTGTCAGTTTTCTTAATTAGATTATAATTCACCATCTCTTTTATACGAGGAGAGATTTCTGGAGAAGATACATTGAAATGACCTCTTATATCAGATAGTGTGCAAGGTTTTTCCTCAAGTAAGAACAAAATGTTTTTCCTTTTTTCTGAAAAGGTCAATATACTTAGAAGCCCCATTGATCTCACAATAAATACCCTTTACTTTTTATGATCTATATATCCAAAAAACCAGCGAGTAAAACTTATTTAATAATATGGATTTGTTTGGTGACATATAAGTGTTTCCTAATCAGACACGGAAGGCGATAAAATAATATATAAAAACATCCAAAATTTACAAATAGTCAAGCAAATCTACTTGCTAATATCATTAAAAATAAAAAGAGAAAGCACTTCAATGCAAGAAGTGCCTCATTCCGGTGAATATCATCGATACAGCCAATCTGTTAGCTGTCTCAATGACTTCCTTGTCCCTTATAGAACCACCCGGAGATAGAATATACTTAATTCCATGTTCAGCTGAATGCACTACACTGTCATCGAACGGGAAGAAAGCATCCGATGCCATGGCACATTTCGAAAAGACATCATTGCAGTATTCATCAAAAGAAACATCAGGCATCTCCCGGTCATATATGACCTGAAGGTTCTCACGGGCTTTTGTCACAGCAAGTTTTCTAATGGAATCAACTCTGTTTGGCTGTCCTGCACCCATTGAAAGCATCATGTAGCAACCGTTCTGATATTCATATCCAAGGATAACAGCATTTGATTTTACGCACTTGCATGCATGAATTGAAAATTCAGAGACAGCTCGCATGTCCTCAGGATATTCAATATCTGTCACACATTCCCATTTATCATATATACCTATGTTTCGGGACTGCTTCAGTATACCACCGTTAACATACTTGTAGGTGTCATCCATACTAAAAGATTCATTGAAATCAGGAAGCTCAAGAATACGAAGGTTTGCACTCTTATTCTTCAGATATTCAAGGGCATCCTCTTCAAAACCTGGTGCCAGAATTATCTCAACAAACTTCCCGTTCAAAAATTCTGCCGACTTTAGATCAAAGACGCTGTCAGTACAGATGATACTTCCATAAGCTGATATGGGATCACCATCCCATGCTGCCTGAAGTGCTTGCAGCAAGGTATTGCCAGTGGCAAGCCCACATGGATTATTATGCTTTACAATCGCAACGACGGGTTTAGAAGAAGACATCTCTTTGACTGTCTGGAGGGCATTATCAGCATCAATATAATTATTATAGGACAGATCTTTTCCATGATGCTGTTTTGCATTTGCAAGGGATGGGCCTTTAACATCAGCCTCTTTATAGAATTTAGCTTCCTGATGCCAGTTCTCACCATATCTGAGCGTGACACCATCAGTAAAGTTCAGGCGCAGTACATCCTGACCAAGCAACTCCTTGCTAAGGTAAGTATCAATTGTTGCATCATAATCTGCCGTATGTCTGAAAGCCTTCACTGCAAGACGTTCTCTGCTTTCTTGAGAAATAACACCAGCAGAACGAATCTCCTTTAGTATCTGACCATAATCCAGCGGATCGCATACAACGCTCACTGAACGATAGTTCTTGGCGGCTGAGCGAAGCATAGCAGGCCCGCCAATATCAATATTTTCAATAGCTTCTTCAAGCAATACGCTTTCTTTTGAAACCGTGACCTCAAAAGGATAAAGGTTGACAACTACAAGGTCAATCATTTCTACATTTGCTTTTTGGGCCTCTCCCATATGATCATGATCGTCCCTTATACAAAGGATGCCACCATGAATATTAGGATGAAGAGTCTTGACCCTGCCGCCCATCATTTCCGGGAACCCCGTTACATCCGACACATCCGTGACTGCAATATCTGCTTCACGAAGCATGCGGGCGGTTCCTCCGGTAGAAATAATCTGTATATCCAGTTTTTCGAGTCCACGAGCAAAATCTACAATTCCGGTCTTATCAGAAACGCTGAGCAGTGCTCTCTTTACCAAAAAATCACCGTATGAAATTGGGGAATATACACTATAAGGCTTCTGGTCAGTATCAGGAATTGAATTTGACAACGGGACAGACGTCGATGCATTTTCCACAATGTACACATCCTTCACTTATAATAGCAAGTCCTTTCTTCATTTTAATGGATCTGTGACTGCAATTACCCACGCAGACACCACAACCACTACAAAGCAGGGCTCTTCTTACAGAGAGTTCCACCTTTTTCATCAGTTTCCTTGCATCTTTATCAGAATCACTTCTTGCAGTAACACTGCCTGAGGCAAATATCTGTGCACGGTCCTCTCCATGAGTTAGCATGGCCACACCTTCCATGTAAGAAGCCTTTCCTACTGCCTTTAGCATTCCTGTATGTTCAAGTCTTCCCAGGTCAACAGGACCGTCAAAACCACCCTCAGCAGATATTCCTCCCTGTTTACATGGGCGATAGCCAGAAGTTACCACAAAGTTCAGGCTATTTTCGTTACTGCCTTTTGGAATGAGCTCTATTCCTTTTTTCTTTGCAATTTCCTTCAACTGAGGAGGAAGTTCTTTCCATCTCCAGAAACCATGTTTGACCCAGTCCTCCGAGAGCCCCATACGCTGCGCATAAGAGAGTAGGTAATCATTCAATTTCTTTTCCATTTCAGGATGGGTTTCTTTAAGTCGCACAAGGTCAGCCAGTGAGCAGGAAGGACACAACCAGCACCCTATCCTGTCAAATCCATTCTCATACATTGGATTGAACAGAAGCTTGTTCTTGAAGATGTAGAGCCAGACATGCATAGCGGTCCAGTTCTGAATAGGTGCTGCAGCCACTTGATTTCCAACCCATGGATTCTTCCAGACACGTTCACTTTTAGCTCTTGCGCTGGATTCATATTTCCTCTGCCCTATGAAAGTGAGACAACCATTCTCATAATTTTCATTTATTATCTGAGTAATGGGTCCAAGTTTACATACCTTGCAGCACCAGCGAACCTCCACACTGGGAGGACCGAAGCTGTCAATTGAATCCCAAAAAGCGTCACCTGAGCTAATTATATTCAGAGTTTTGTCATAATATTGCGTAATATCATGGACATTTTTAACGGTTTCTGGGAACTCGATACCGGTATCTGCAAAAATAAGATCATAATCATCAAGGCACTCATTAACAAGGTGAAGCACCGCAAGACTGTCCTTACCACCTGAATAGGAGACAGTAGCCGGACGGTCCACTGAAGAAGAAACATTTTTGATGAATTTGTGGGAGCGCCCGACAAAGTCATTCATGAGATTCTCATTTGCCTTTACAACGTCATCCCAGGTCTGTCCGCCAGATGGGATAACAATAGCTTTAGGCTCCTCCTTAGAGCGCACTTTAACGGCAACGCCTTTGCCCCTTTCAAGCATTTTTTCCCCGTTCATACGGGAACGACCTGTACCAAGAACTTTTCCATCATGGCTCAGGACCACTACCTCACTTAATTCTTTGATAGATGGATCGGCATCTTTAACTCCAGGCGCAAGTAAGCTTGCACCGCCGAGGATAAATTTTTCAGCACCTTCATCGACAGATACCCAGCTTTTAAGGGTATTGTGCTCAGCATTATCGAATATACGACGCGCACCATTTAACCTTAAAAGCAGAACCCACTTTAATTGTTCAAGTTCAAAACGGATAGTTCCTATGACCTCACCGTCAACAATTATCTCATCCATACGGTCATCATAAGGAGATTTATTCATGACCACCACTCGCTCATCAGCTATCAGTGGTGCATTGAACTGTTCAATCGAGAGTTTATTGACAAGGTCTATATCATATGGAAAAGCAGGTCGGATATCACCAGGTGGAGTTATTGTTACCTGCTTCGTAGCAGTAGCACAGGAACATTCTTTTCCAAGAACAGGAACATTACATGAAGGACACCAGTAAAGGAGTAATTCACCGAGATAAAGAGCTTTTGACATTGTGCATCCTCGAGATTGAAGTATTAAATACTTTTTGGCAATCAAATGCTTAAAAGAATTTTGAAGCAAGAGATGATCTCACGTTACACATTTCAGCATAACTACAATCTGCGCAAAGAGAGCTTTCTTTTTTGTCAGGCATACTGCCCTCTTTTATCTTCCTTACACGTCCGATTGCCTTTAGAACCTGCCTGCGGTCATTTGCATGGATGTTGACATTCCTGTAAAGACCTGACCTTGCATACAGAACAAAACCAGACTTGATAATGCTGCCATGCATATCCTCAGCAAGCATTGCAAAAGATGTAAGATGCAACCTGTCATTCATCCACACACCATTTTCGGGAACTTTGCCCGTTTTAATGATCACAGGAACAAACGAACCCTCAATTTCCAGCAATCTGTACGGAATACCTGTTATATTGAGCTTTTCAGAATGAAGGAACGGTTCTTCATCTGATTCTGAAAGCTTTTCAGCCAGAAGATATAATTCCGGATCTTTTGCCTGTGCAGATAGGTTTTGTTGTATCTCGCCAAAATATGTCATTATGTTCTCCGATGCTCCATCAACAATTTCTGTTGTAACTTGCCCAATTTCATCCGGATATATCAGGTTTATGTCATCAATTACCTGCGTAAACAAACTTTCGAGCTTTTTAGATGGCACATCGTCTTTTGACGAATGAGATTTCAAAATATAAGGAAATGACATGGCCATTTCCTTTAATATAATGTGCTTCATATATGATATTGAAGAAGGATATACCGGATTGTGGCCGCGGCATGAATAATATAATTTTCTGGCACAGGAAAAATAAACGGATAATTCAGAAACCGTTATTTTTGTTTTTGTAGTTTTAAGAAACATATTTTTATATTATATATATACCATAGTATAAATAAGCAAACGATTTCAGAGAAAATGTATCGACAATAAACGAACTTGTATTCGTTAAATATATATGTTAATCTACCCTTAGGAACCTAAAGCATGAATGAAGACGAATCACATGGAATGGTTCGCCAGCGTCTTGCAGAAAAGATGGCAGGCGAAATAACACTATCAGAAAAACCTGGTGAGACTTTGAAAAAGTGGCGATTGAACTTTGAGATCGCACAGACGGACCTATCCGGGTATCTCAGTGTTTCACCTTCCGTTATTAGCGACTATGAGAGTGGCAGGAGAAAATCTCCTGGCACACTTATTGTGAGTAGAATAGTCGAAGCCCTTCTCGAAATAGATTCACAGAGAGGGGGACAGAAAATTCATGCTTATGAGGGGATACTTTTCGCAGATAAAACATCAAAAGCCATTTACGCTACCTATGAATATACATTTCCCATGCAGGTTGCAAAGCTTGCCAATACCATTCAGGCAGATATTGTTAATAAAGGGATCGAGAAACCATTGTATGGTTTTACCGTTGTTGACAGTAAAAAAGCAATTCTTGAGCTTTCATCCCATGAGTTTCAGAAGCTCTATGGTTGGAGTACAGAGCGTGCAATGATATTCACAAAAGTCACAACCGGCAAGTCACCAATGGTAGCAATAAGGGTAACGAACCTGAAACCCGGTGCTGTTGTCATACATGGACTACGTGGAACTGAAGTTCATTTAATGGCGAAGAAAATGGCTGAAATAGACAGAATTCCCCTCCTTGCAACAACAATGGACATTGATGAAATGGTAGAAGCACTGAAAAAGTATAGCTGATACCACATTTTCGAGTAAATATCACATTAGAACGGTGTTAAGATGAGTGTAGGGATAGTCTCATACGGTGCCTATGTACCAAAGTATAGAATTAAGATCGATGAAATCGCCCGTGTATGGGGAGACGATGCAGAAATACTCAGATCAGGACTTATGGTCAATGAAAAAGCAGTTCCTGATCTTGATGAAGATGCAGCTACAATTGCAGTGGAGGCTGCAAGAGCCGCAGTTTTAAGATCAGATATAGATGCGCAGAGAATAGGTGCAGTTTACACCGGTTCAGAAAGCCATCCTTATGCTGTCAAACCTACCAGTACTATAGTTGCAGAAGCAACCGGAGCAACACCGGTACTTACTGCTGCTGATTTTGAATTTGCATGCAAGGCCGGGACCGCAGCAGTCCAGGCATGCATGGGACTTGTTTCCTCAGGGATGATAGACCTGGGACTTGCCATTGGTACCGATGTTGCCCAGGGTGCTCCTGGAGATGCTCTTGAATACACTGCAGCAGCAGGTGGCGTTGCCTTCGTTATCGGGAACAAGGAATCAGAGCTTGTGGCCGTTATCGAGGATACATATTCTTTTACGACCGATACTCCAGACTTTTGGAGACGTGAAGGCATGCCATACCCTGAACACGGAGGCAGGTTCACAGGAGAGCCAGGTTACTTCAAGCATGTTACAAACGCTGCAAAGGGCCTTATGTCAAAAATAGATACAAAACCTGCTGATTATGATTATGCAGTATTCCACCAGCCAAACGGAAAATTCCCCACACGTGTAGCTAAAATGCTTGGCTTCAGTAAAGAACAGATAAAACCCGGACTTGTGGTTCCAAGACTTGGAAACACATATTCAGGTTCATGCATGATGGGAATTGCAGCAACGCTTGACCAGGCAAAACCAGGAGATCGCATATTTGCAACCGCATTTGGATCGGGAGCTGGCGGAGATGCTTTTAGCATAACTGTGACCGACAAAATTGAAGAAATACGTGATAATGCACCTAAGGTGGAAGAACTCCTTGAAAACCCGATCTATATAGACTACGCCAGATATGCCAAGCATAAAGGGAAGATAAAGGTAGCATGAGGTGTTAAAAATGAGAGATGTAGCAATCATAGGTGTTAAGAACACAAAATTTGGTGAGCAGTGGGACCGCTCCTTCAGGGATCTTGTTGTAGAGGCAGGTGTGGGTGCTGTTGGTGATGCTGGTGTTGTGGGAGAGAAGATCGACTCAATGTTCGTTGGAAACATGAGTGGTGGACAATTTGTTGAGCAAGAACACATCGGAGCACTTATCGCTGATTATTCAGGTCTTGCAAAGCATATGCATGTGCCTTCAACACGTGTTGAGGCAGCTTGTGCTTCAGGTGGACTTGCGCTGAGGCAGGGTATCTATGCTGTGGCTTCAGGAATGGATGATATTGTGATCGCCGCCGGAGCTGAGAAAATGACAGATGTACCATCAGCAAAAGCGTCATCAGCTCTGGCAGCAGCAGCTGATAGGGAATGGGAAGGTATCATGGGAGCAACTTTCCCTGGATTGTACGCAATGATAGCAAAGATGCACATGCACAAATATGGAACCACAAGCGAACAATTAGCATCAGTGGCTGTGAAGAACCACCACAATGGACAGCACAACCCTATAGCTCAGTACAAGAGCCAGATCACTATTGAATCTGTTCTGAAATCCATAATGGTAGCAGATCCGCTCCATATATTCGATTGTTCACCTATTACCGATGGTGCATCTGCTGTGGTACTTGCACCAGCAGATATAGCCCATGAGTTTACCGATACACCAATCTATGTGAAAGCGACCGCACAGGCATCTGATACTATCGCACTGCATGACCGCAGGGACATTACAACTCTGGATGCGGCTGTAGCTGCTGGAAAAAGAGCATACCAGATGGCAAAGATGGAAGCAAAGGACATTGACCTTGCAGAGGTTCACGATTGCTTCACAATTGCAGAGATATGCGCTATTGAAGACCTTGGCTTTGCAAAGAAAGGTGAAGGTGGAATAATGACCCAGAACGGAGAAACTGAAATTGGTGCAAAGATACCCATTAACACATCAGGCGGACTCAAATCATGTGGACATCCCGTGGGAGCAACCGGTATTAAACAGGCTATTGAGATCGTTCAGCAGCTTCGCGGTGAAGCCGGAAAGCGTCAGGTTGATGGAGCTGAGGTTGGAATGACCCATAATGTAGGAGGTTCCGGGGCGACTGCTGTTGTACACATATTTTCGAGGAACAGGTGATCATCATGTCAGTACCACGATTTTGGAGAAAGCAGATAGCAAGGTACAATCTTGTAGGCACACACTGTCAGAAATGCGATGAATACTTTTATCCACCACGTAACATGTGTCCTGCATGCAGGCGTGACGGTGAGATAGAGGATTTCAAATTCAGTGGAAAAGGGGAGCTTGTGACATTCACTGTGATCCACACTGCTGCTGAAGGTTTTGAGAAACAGACACCTTATGTTCTTGGGATAATCAAACTGAAGGAAGGACCATGCCTTACAAGCCAGATAATATGCGATCCTAAAGACGTGTCTATCGGCATGAGAGTAAGCCCTGTATTCAGAAAGCTGGGACAGGACGGCGAACAGGGTATGATTTACTACGGTACCAAATTTGTCCCTGAAAATGCTAGAAATTGAAGTCAAAGCCCGTGCCGACCACCAGCAGGTAAAAGAATTGCTGGCAGGCATGGGTGCTAATTTTATAGGTGTCCAGCATCACTGTGACACCTACTTTAATGCCCCGCACAGGGATTTTGCAAACACCGATGAAGCATTGAGGATACGCTCCGTCAATGGTAGGTCCGTCATGACCTATAAAGGTAAAAAACTGGACACGATATCCAAGACACGTGAGGAATTTGAGACCGACGTGGAAGGTGGAAATGCCCGCAGTATTCTTCTGGCTCTGGGGTTCTATGAATCAGGCGTGGTCAAAAAGACAAGGGAAATCTTCAAATTCAAAAATCTAACCATCTGCCTTGATAATGTACAAGGTCTGGGGGAATTTATTGAAGTCGAGATAACTGCTGAATCGGATATTGAGTTCCATAGAAAGCAGATATTCACCTTTCTGGAAAAATTGGATATTGGAGAAGAGGATTCCATCAGGACATCTTATCTTGAGATGGTGCTTGAACAGGGTGTTGATAATTAATTTTTGAGGATGAGCTGTCGGAAGCAAGTAGTAATATTTTACCAATTGAAAAGCTTTAAATAAATCCACATTCTAAATTGCATATATGAAACACAAATTTTCTGCAACCATTCATAAGGAAGAAAACTGGTACGTATCCTGGTGCCCTGAACTGGACATAGCAAGCCAGGGAAAAACAGTAGAAGAAGCCCTTGTAAATTTAAAAGAAGCTGTGGAATTATATCTGGAGGACGAAGATGTTTCAATACCACAGGAAACGACTTTCCTAACTACAACTTTTGAGGTTTCCTATGACAAAGTTCCCGATCCTGTCAGCACGTGAAGTCATTAAGACTCTGGAAAATGCAGGTTTTCAAGTAGTGTCTCAAAAGGGAAGCCACATTAAAATGAAGAAAAAAAAAGAACAACGTAACTTCTGTTGTTATCATTCCAAATCATGATGAAATTGCAACTGGTACTCTTAAATCTATTATCAGGCAGTCTAAGTTAACACCTGAAGAGTTCATATCCATGCTCTAATAGGTCCTTTCCATTTTAATTTTGCATTGAGATTTCATCAGGACATCCTATCTTGAGATGATACTTTCAAAGAAATTAGAATGTAAATAGGAATAAATGCAGGCTTCAAATTCATCACCTGCATACTAGAGATTATCTGATACAGGAACCAGGATCCATATCCTTGTCTGTTGTCAGCAGGGAAACATTTTCTCCTGCATCAGCTGCAAGAAGCATTCCCTGGGACTCTACGCCGCAGAGTTTCACAGGTTTTAGGTTGACAAGCACGTTAACTGTCTTACCAATCATCACTTCGGGCTCGTAATAATCTGCAAGACCTGCAACGACCTGTCTTGGCTTCTCATCACCGATATCAACCTGAAGACACAGGAGTTTCTTTGATTTCTTGATCTTTTCAGCGGAAACTATCTTTCCAACCCTGATATCAAGCTTTGCAAAATCATCATATTCTATTTCGTCTTTGAATTCCATTTTTTCTACTTCCTTAATGCCTGCTTCCTTTGCCATTGCTGCTTTTACACGTTTTGAGGCTATCTTTTCCATCTCCTCTATCTTGTCGTCCTCAAGCTTGGTGAACAGTATCTCAGGCTTTGCCAGTTTAGTGCCACTTATCACAGGAACAATTGCTTCCTCATAGTTAGCTGTGTGTATATCTGAATCCATACCAATCTGTTTCCAGGCAGTTTCCATACTTCCCGGAGTCATGGGCTCGAACAGCAACACAAGTGCCTTGGCCAACTGTATGCAGTTCTTAACAACTTTGCCACAAGCAGCCTTATCCTCTTTTATGAGCTTCCAGGGTTCATTTGACTGGAAGTATGAATTACCATAAGATGCAAGAGCCATTACAGTGTCAGCAGCTTTCTTGAACTCATAATCTGCATTTGCCTTTGTAACCTCTTCTATGGTGGAGCTTATTTTTTCCATAAGCTCGGAGTCGAGATCTCCCTCAGGAATCTCTCCGAAGTTCTTGAAAGCAAAGAGCAGATTCCTGTACAGGAAATTACCAAATACTCCCACAAGTTCTGTGTTGATCTTGTCCTGGAATATCTTCCATGAGAAATTAACCTCTTTTGTGTGGGAGGTGTAACTTACAAGATAATACCTGAGAAGATCCGGATGGAAACCATGATCGAGGTAATCTTCCTCAACCCAGACCACATAACCACGACTCTTTGAGAAGGTCTTGTCCTCAATTTTTAACATACCTGATGCAACAACTGCAGATGCCTGGCTGTAGTCAGCAGCTTTGAGCATTGCAGGCCAGAAAATACAGTGATGGTAGATAATGTCCCCACCAATGAAATGAATTATCGGACAGTCACCTTTCCAGAATTTTTTCCAGTCGCCACCGGTGGCTTCTGCCCACTGTTCTGTGAAAGCTATGTAACCAATAGGTGCATCCACCCATACATAAACAACAAGGTCATCGTGACCGGGGAATCTGATACCCCATTCGAGGTTCCTTGTAATACACCAATCTGTAAGCTCCTGCTTTATCCATCCCATGGCATAATTGCGGGCATTAAGGGTTCCACCAAGGTTTTCCAGATGTTCCAGCAGGAAGTCCCTGAACTCGGAAAGTTTGAAGAAGAAGTGCTCCTGCTCTCTATATTCAGCAGGACCATTACATATGGTACATACAGGCTCTTTGAGCTCACCAGGCTCCAGATGTTTACTACATCCCTGATCACATTCATCACCGCGTGCTTTTTCTCCACAATGAGGACAGGTACCTGCGACATACCTGTCAGGCAGGAAGCGTTCACATTGAGGACAATATGCGATCTCTATGACCTTAGGATAAACGTAACCCTTTTCGATTAGCTTATCAACGATCTCAAGTGTACGCTTGTGATTTGTGTCATCATCAGTTGTCCCGAAAGCATCAAATCTGATATCCATTTTCTTGAATAATTCATCGAAGTGGACGTGATATTTCTTTACAAGTTCCTTAGGTGTGGTTCCAAGTTCCTCGGCATTCACCACAATAGGAGTACCGTGGGTATCGGAACCGCAGACAAATATTGCTTCCTGTGAGTTCTTTTTTAAAGTCCTCACGAAGATATCAGCAGGAATATATGTTCTAAGGTGTCCCACATGCGCTTTACCATTAGCATATGGAAGACCGCATGTTACAAGCACGGCTTTATCAGAAGGAATGTTTGACATTTATTAACTCCATTGGAAATTTATCAATATCTCTGGTGTTGCATTGCGTGCAATTATAAAATATATTTCGCTCATATAGCATAAGGCAAGGTTTTTGAATGTTCACATACATTTTATAGCGTAAAACCTCGATATCTTTAGTGTCGCATTAAATCAGAGATTTAATGGGAGTTCTTGGACTTTGTTCAAGAACATCGTGGTTGTAAGCGTTCTATCTATAATATTAGTTTGATGTATGATACTTTGTATTAAGTTCAAACATTAAACGTATATGTTAAGAGCCCATAAATTGCTTAGATTATGTTTAAAGCTTATAAGTATCGTTTGTATCCAGATAAATCCCAGAAAGTTGCAGGAAGAGCAACGAAAGTTGTCTTATAAAAAGAAAGGCTCTAATAACAGGAAGAAGCAATCTCTGCTTGTAGCAAAGTTACATGAAAAGATAGCAAACCAGAGACATGATTTCCAGCACAAACTTTCTCA
>JAVEPM010000076.1:0-14490 GCA_034008115.1 Methanolobus sp. | reverse complement strand
ATATCTTTGTACGTCAGCAGTGGGCCTTTTCACTAAATCGACGAAACAAACCGGGAGATAGGGATAAAGCTGTTTCACTTCTCACAGAAGTTATGAAAGAATATGGTCCAGATCCCGAGACTCTTGGTATATTAGGGCGCATACACAAGGACCGCTACCGTGAAGCAAAAGAGAAGGGGAGCATTATAGCTTTAGCTGCTCTGGACGAATCAATCTCTACTTATGTTGAGGGCTTCAATTCAGATCCTCGTGATTACTATCCGGGAATAAATGCTATTACACTACTTATCGAGAAAGGCGATAAAGAAGCTTTGAAAAAGGCGGAACAGCTAGCTCCGCTCGTAAGTTTTGCAGTGGCTCGCCGTGGCGGTGTTAGTTCCAATAATTACTGGGATCTTGCTACAGTACTCGAGCTTAATTGTATAAGCAGCGATTGGGTCTCAGCAGTAAACGTTTTACCAAAGGTGCTAGACAAAGCAAAGGAATCATGGATGCTAAAATCCACATTAGATAATCTCACAATTTTAAAACAGGCTCGTATTTGCCAAGGTCATAATATAGAAAAGCTTCAAGAGATTATCAAAGAATTCGAGAAATGTAGATGTGATCTCTGAACACGATTACAGAATTGTTCTCTGGAAATTCTTTATAAGTTTTTCTTGAGTACTTTGTTTATAGTGTAATTCTCTCAACTTAGATTCGTAAGGTATTTTCTCTGATTGCTGCAGGAACAATTCTTGCTTGTGCTTTCTTCATACAGTAAGTGGATTAGCAAAGAGATTGAGATTTCAGAGCATTTTGGGAGACCTATAATTGCTGTCGAATCTCGGGGATCAGAAAGAACATAAAGAATTTAAAAAATCATGCTGCTAGGAACTGTAAAATGAAAAACTGAAAATAGTTAATGTCAGAAGGGACTTAGCATAAGGTGATCGTACCATGAGAAAGGCATTGGTTATAGGAATAAATGATTATAAGGGCAAGGATGAGAATCAAGATGCTTCATTAGAAGGATGTGTAAATGACGCTATATATATAGCCAGTATACTGGAAAAAAACGAGGATGGATCCCCAAACTTTGATGTTAAATTGATAACAAATCCTCCAAACACAACTGATATTCCCACAATAAGATGGTTAATTGAGGAATTATTTGAAGCATCTAATGATGTCGCATTATTTTATTATGCAGGTCATGGCTTACTAAAATCCACAGGTGGGTATATTGTTACATCAGATTTTCGACAATATAATGAAGGTATATCTATGCAAGAAATCCTTGAGCTTGCAACTAATTCCGAAGCTAGAAGTAAAATCATTATCTTAGATTGTTGTCATTCTGGCTCTTTTGCAACATCAAATCTCGGAAATCCAAATGTCTCAAATTTATGTAATGAGTTAACTGTAATTACAGCTAGCCGTCATATAGAATCTGCGGCTGAATCAGATAATGGTCATGGAGTGTTTACTTCATTGTTGATTGATGCACTTCAAGGAGGAGCTGCAGATATTCGAGGGCATATCACAGCTGGAAGCATATATGCTTACATAGATTCTGCTCTTGGTGCCTGGGCACAAAGGCCTATTTTCAAAACAAACGTTTCCAGATTTGTACCAATCAGGAGCATAAATCCAAAAATATCGCTTGAAAAGCTGAGACGAATTACCAAATACTTCCCAAAGCCTGAAAATGAATTTAAATTGGATCCTTCTTATGAACCTACTTCAGAGAAGGCTATTGCTTTTAAATGTGCAATATTCAAGGATTTACAAGATTTTGAATCTGAAGGACTTGTAAAACCTGTGGATGAGGAGCATATGTATTATGCTGCAATGAATTCAAAATCTTGTAAGTTGACCGCTTTAGGATATCACTATTGGAGATTAGTCAAACAAAACAAACTATAATTTCATTTGGGCAAGAATTAATGCTCAAATCTTTATTGTTCAGCAATTAGGCTGGGTTATTTACTCACTTAATACGAGATGATCGTCTTACTCCTTCAGATTTAAACTTGCCTTTATACGGATGTTTTAATAATCGACCTTCAAAATTGAATTCCTTACTATTTTATCTATTGCTACGCCTCTTTATATCAAAACGAAAAATTTTTAATCGTTTGTGAAATGATGGTTTCTAATCAAAAGCTGATGAGATCAAATCTAATTTTAAATCTCCGCATAATCGCAAAAGAGTTTTTAAAATGGTTCTATGGAAATTCCAGTGTTTCTTAGTTATGCAAAACCATTCAATCAAAAACAAACAAAATTTATCCGTAAAGTTGCAGGACATTTAGTAGAGAATGGCTTCAAGCCGAGAACTCTAGGAATTACCGACAATAGTACTTCAGCACCATTAATCAAAATAAGAGAGATAATAAATGAATCTCATGGGCTGTTATCAGTTGCATTTAGGCGAGGTTTTATAGAAAAAGGAGTTGGTAAACCTAATACAAATCTGACAGGGCATACACAGTACGATATTTCTCAAAAATGGATTACAAGTCCCTACTGTCAAGTTGAACCCTCGATGGCTTTCCAAATAGATATGCCTATCTTAATTTTTAGGGAAAAAGGGGTTATCGATGATGGTATTCTAGAAAACGGTGTTGTTGGTTCCTATATACCTGAATTTGATCTTGATTCCTCAATTGATCAATATTTTGAATCTTCTGAATGGAATCAGTTAATAATTGAATGGAAAGAGTCTGTGCTAGAATATAAAAGATGGAAACAGTTCAGATCAAATGTGCTTGTTCACCACATAATAAGTTGCTGCATCTGTGAAGAAAAAGGGATAACATTCGATCATTTGTATAAGGCATTCAAAATGTCTATAGATAGAGAAGGTTACAATCATTACGAAAAATTTGCGGTAATCATCGGTGTAGATGAGAATTTTGAAAGCAGATATCGAATTTCCAATCACTCACTCCAATCTGATTATATATTTATTTGCCATAATGTTTTCAAAGATTGACCATTATTTCAGCATTAATTTATCAAGTCTCATGTTTTCTGCAATAATTAGTTAATTTGACGATGTCAAGTCAGGTTTATAACCTCATTTAGATTATTTCACCCCTGGAGATTTTAGGGAAATTCGGAATTCCCAATTTAATTTATTTTTATTTACAGGTAAGAAATTACATCTGACCATCGCTTCTTTAAACTGCTTATTTGTGATAAAGAAACCATCTGGTGTTTGTTCAAAAAGAATTTTAAGTGCATAACTAGTGTAATTTTTATTTGGTGTTTTTTGTGGGAGTATATTTAACATTATCCAATTATCCAGGGCTTTTTTTTCAATGTCGGTTAATTCGTAATCACTCATTTTACTCACTCCTATCTTTCATAATTTGTCAATAAAGTACCACTGAGCTGTGCCTTGATTTCCTTACTTGTGACCCATACATTTGTTAAAAGACCTGAACTAATTCCTACAATGATACCACCAATAAAAACAATAAGATCTCCATCTGAAACATCTATTTGAGACACACTTACACCAAACGTGCTTTTAGTTCTTCTTCATGAAATAGGTTTAGGTTTCTTGCCGGCATGTACACTTTTGTATATTTTAATTATCTTCCTTTATTATGGGTTCAGGTCGTTGAGTTCACACAGAGATCACAGATAAAGCCAACCTAGTATTACGATTCCGAAGTATGTTCACAAAAATTGAAGTTTGAATATATCCAATGGTCACCAATTTTCCCCTTAAATAAGGAATTTATTTTGGAATCGAAGCACTAGGAGTACATAGGTACTAGCCAATTATAGCCTGATGGTGACAAGAACAGGGGGAGAGTGGGGTTGTGGATCTGCCCCTCAAATATTGTCTCATTTCACAGGTATCAATGTAATATATTCCTCACCCTTCCCATAATTTCCCTGATACTCTTTATAGCTCTTATTTTTGCGAGTTCATCCGAAATATCAAATTTAATTTCAGGATACCTTTGGCTCAGGAAATCAAGAACTGCCTTAGGCTTATGAAATTTTTCTTATCTTCTGGATTAAGTTCAATGAACACCCCATAACCAAGAGTATTTACAAGAATCTTGATAGCCTGAGCTCTGCTTGATGGATGCTGGAATTCAGGATCATTTTTATCTGATAATCTAACTGTAAGAGGTGCTTTTCCGGATACGGCGGATACTTAGAAAGCAGAGGCAGATGGGTAGCTAATATTACCCATATATATCAGGGTTATACTGTACATTTCGGTAATCCTGCCACACTATTCTGTCACCAAAGATTGCGGGAAATTCCTGCTCTGATATATTTGTGGTAATCTGAATTTCGCTGGAAGCGGTGATATTATACATATATATATCATCGTTGCCGTTCCGGAAATCATACCACACAATCCTGTCACCATAGATTGCAGAATTATGTGCTCTTCCGCTGGTTGAGATCTGAGCTACCCTGTGAGTGGAGAGATCATATTTAAAAATATCCGAACTTGAGAGATCATACTCATCTGCAAGGCGATAATCCTCCCACACGATCCTATCATCATAGATAGCAGGATTATAGGCTTTTCCGTTTTTAGTGATTTGAGTTACCTTATGAGTGGAAATAGTGTACATGCAGATATCATGGTTTCCTCCATCATGCCTTTCCCATACTATCCGGTCACCATAGATAGCAGGGTGAGTGTTATCCGACTCATCGTTTGTGATCCGGGTTTCTGTGCTGGTGGAAATATTGTACATATAGATATCCTGGTTTCCATTGCGCCCGTCTTCCCATACTATTCTATCGCCAAAAATCTCAGGATTTTCCTGCCACGATTTATTAGTAGTGATCCGAGTTTCCTTCGAAGTGGCTATATCGTACATATAAATGTCCCAGCTTGCATTTCCCAGGTCTCCATTTCGGTAATCCTGCCACACTATCCTATCACCGTAGATAGAAGGAAATTCCTTGTATGATACGTTGGTGGTAATTTGAGTTTCATTTACGATAGGTGAAACGCTTTGAGCAGGAGCAATGCAAGCGACAATGTTATTGAGTTTTATCGCAATATCCTTTCCAGCATCAACCCATTTTATTCCATCCCAGCGGCCTGTAACCGACAGCAGCTGATAATCATGATTTTTCTGGTCTGCAAGAGGATTAACGTATATATATGTTGTCGATGTGCAGTTTTTATAATCTCCACGCACATTATTGTAAAGGCTGTTATTTTGCAGCACTAAATCGTATATTTGGGGGAAATTATTTATTGCTGCATATCCTGTCCCGTTCGGATCTATTGTACCCTCTTGAGTGTTTACGATTGTGTTATTGCGCACAGTAATCTTGAATAATCCACCTGCCGGAATATACTCCGGAGGGGACGTGAGGTAGATAGCAGCACCATAGCATCTGTCAAATAAGTTATTTTCGATAAGGGTCCCATTGAATCCATTCGCTACAATGCCCCCGATTGAGGTAATACTGGGATTAGTGCCAGTTCTGTAGAATATATTGTGATGAATATGGACACTTTTTCCTTGATCACCGATGCTAGTAGATTCATCATAATCTGGCATCCAGATCCCAGGCCCAAAACTGTTACAGATAGTATTGTTATACACCTCTACATCGTTGACGATCGCTGTCTGATTTGAGGAATCAGGTCCTTTTTCAATCTGTATTCCCGGGCCTCCTGCACTCCAATGGTGGAAGGAGTCAATGATGTTATCGTGGAATTTTACGTGGTTTGAGTTCCATACTCTGAGAGCGCTATTGGTCCTGCAGGTTATTCGGTTGTTCCATGCCTCCACATTTTCACTCCTGAGTACAAACAGACCGTCGTGTCCCAGCTTGTATATGGTGTTGTTGTAAAACTGAATGTTTTTCCCTTGTTTATCCTCAATCCGTCCCCATTCCCATCGTGCATATACATATTGTATACTTTTACATTATTACAGTAAGTAAAGTACATTACATTGTAGTATCCTCTACCCAACAGAGTTTCACGATTGCCCTCATAGTTTCCATCGACCTCAAAGCCCCTTACTGTAATGTTATTTCCCTTGCCGCCCATCTGCTGGATAAGAGGTTTCATCGGAGGCCAGCCTGCGTGGTTAGCAAGTTTTATCACAGCAGTGGAGTCTCCCTCAAGAATTGTATTGTCGCCAATCAGGATACTATCATCAATAACGTAAGTAAAAGGTCCTTTAAGATGGACAGTTGTATATTCACTGTTATTTGCTACAAATTGCAGCGCCTGGTTTATCTGTACCTGATCGCTCTTTCCAGCGCAGTTATAATCTCCGCTGCCGTCCCCTGCAACATAAATTGTTTGCGGAGAACTCATACATAAAGCAGAAGGAACGCATACAAAGATAAAAGAAAATACAAGAAAAGAAGCTACTAATTCTCGTCTGAACATAACGATCACCCGGGCAGGTAATAATAACATTTATTAATAAGTTCTCTATGAAATATTCAGTATTTTTTAGTTTATATTCCAGAAAATATTACATACTATCAGCCACAGTAGACTTCAAATAGAATGAATTTATTATCTTGTGTTTCGAATAAACTCCGCTAATTTCCAGAGACTCCTCTACCAACACAAAACTCCTATGTTTGAGCAAAACAAAACTTGAATCATCTGTAACAGTTATTTAGAGTATTATATCTAGCACTCTATGATATTATAAAATTCTTCGCAAATATGCTCTGGAACATCGTACCAGCAATCAGGAAGAGCTGCACCTGTTTACATTCTCAGATGGAACGCAATTCGAATTCTGGATGACAGGTACAGGCGTGGTTCAACAGGGGTTACTAACCGAGTCTGAGTGGATAGAAGAACCCGACGAATCCTTATCCCCAAGCAAGATAACTGAAGAACAATTCAAAGAAAATCTTAACACGCTGACCAGTGAGTGGAATGGTGCATACTTCGAATGGCAGGCGGATAACAATTACGGTGAGATGTTATATGTTTACACAGGGTAGCCATTGGCTGGACTAAGCCCAAGTGATGCAGCATCATTTTTGAAGAATTATATTGACTACAAACCAGACAGGGATGTGTATGGTCTTGTAATTCAAGCGCCTGCGGCTGATGGTCAAATACTATCATTAAAGCCTTTGTATACAATCCCAAAGACTATACGTTGTATGAACTTGAAGAGCTAAGCTTAGGCGATAAAAGTTATATAATGTGGACTGATACTACATACACAACTATCGTTAAATGCTATTGAGACAAACACGTTCACAAGCCATCCGGGAAAAATGAGATTCCTTCGAATCCCATACTTTTATCACAGGCTGTTCAGCACTTTTTTCGCAGCAGCGCTATCAGGATGATCAGCCAAATAGCGCTCCACGTAGTGCCTAAACGGGGCAGGTCTACCTGATCCACGCATGGAAGCCTCCTTTTATCTCACACGCTTGACCTTTCCGGCAACCTGTAGATTCTCTAGAAATGTACAGATAACATGATTATATCACACAGATATTGTTTATTGAGTAATAAACTGAAAGACCTATAATGTAAACAGTAAATTATGAATATCTCGCAAAGGGTTTAGAATGTCTGATATGATTAGTTGGTTAAATGACAACAAAGAATGGTTATTTAGCGGAGTCGGTGTCGCAATACTTAGTGCGGTCTACTATTTTGTTTCTCATCGGATTCGTCACAAAAATAAGATTGAGCCGAAACAAACACAGATTACAGGTGATAAGTGTGTTAACTTCCAAGTTGGAGACAGTTTAACAATTAATGACTCTCATTTTGGTGGCAAAGAAAATGTTAAATAAAGACCAAACTCAGTCGACTGGAAACGATTGCATTCCTATGCAAGCAGCTGGAGACATCAATTTCAATGGAAACATCAGTGTTAATCATGGTCTATCTTACAAAGATGTAAAAGAAATATTTTACGATCTTTTTAAAGTTAATTATTATGAGCTCTCCAATCAAGCAAATGCGATAGCAGAGAAAAGAGTTCAAGAGCTTATAGATAAATTTTTAGATGAACTCAAATGTCAAAACCCTGAAGGTCTTGCCCAAGCTATCAACTCTGATTTCCAATATGACATTTTCATTGCACAAAGGGAATACGCTAGATCTGGTGATCCAGTATTAGCTGATATATTAATCAGTCTTTTAATCGAGAGAACAAAAGAAACACAAAGATCACGAACACAAATTGTATTAAACGAATCAATAGCTGTTGCCTCAAAATTAACAAGGGAAGAGTTTGATATTTTAACTATATGGTTCATCTCGCAACACTGCATCAAACAATGGGAATTTCATAATATATCCGATTTAAGAAATTACATTGATGTCTACATACTACCATTTTTGGGTTCTCTCGAAAAGGAAAAATCTTGGTATACTCATCTAGTATACGCCGGATGTGGATTTATACAGGCTTTTCAAGTGATGGACATAGATATGGTTATCCACAATAAATCTGCGGGCATAATTCCCGAAGGATTTAAAAATATATTTGGATATTTAGTAAGTGAATATCCTAGTATAGAGCCACTTTTATGTATTAGAGAGCCGTATTTTAACGAAGCAATAGAGATGAACATGAAAAAACCAGAATCTTGTATGTCTCTAACGAGTGTTGGCATTGCGATAGGATATGCAAATTTATGTAGGGTTACTGGTGAGAAGTTTAATCTTTCAAATTGGATTTAAGGACTTTTGCTGATATTTCTCTCGATTGTACCGATTGTTGCTTTTACTCCAGTTTAGGTTCTATTCTTGTGATTCATCACTTGCAAAGTTGCATATAGCAACGTCCTTATCATTCACTCGTTATTACCGCAGTAACCACCGAGCACATGATCAGCCCTCAGTGTTGTCAAGGACTTTCCTTGCAACAGCGTTTTCCGGATGGTCATCAAGGTACTTTTCCGATCTTGACGCTAACCGTGAAAAGAAAATTAAGAATAAATAGACTTGTTTTTGTCAAAGGCAGTAATTAAGCCGGTATTACGAAGAATAAGGCTGACTGATTCTCAACCCTATATTTTCCCAAAACTTGAAAATGTAACGAGGTGAAGGTAAAAAACGCCTGAATTCAGGAAGTTCGGAGTTTTTTGTTCGAAGTGACAAAGAGAAAAAGTCTTGATGTGATGATGTTGGACGGGTTTTGGGGAACTCTGTAAATTGGAATGTTTTACCCCCCCGTAGGGAAAAGTGGGAATTGTACCAGCCTTGGTGTGATCGTCCAGCCATGAGGCTGTGAGCAGCTCCAGAATACTATAAATCAATACAAGTATTGGCTTAGAGCCTATCCGAAAAGTCCTGTTGCTCTGAATGTTATGCATGCACATGCTAAATGTAGCATAGCCATGTAATTTTCAATTTTCTTTTCCCATCTAATAAGCAGCCTTCTGAATCTATTTAGCCATGAATGTGTTCTTTCCACTACCCACCTTCTTGCTCTGTAACCTGGTATCTCTTTTTTTCTTATGTTTTCTTCTCCACGTTTTCTAATGTGAGCAGTATAGCCATAATCCTCAACCAGTTCTCTTATATCAGGAAAATCATATCCCCTATCCATGCATATATTTTGAACTACTTTATGTGAAGGTTTTTGAATAATTATGGCATCAAGAGTACCTTTTACAAGCTTTTTATCGTGACGATTTGCTCCATCAACAGTAACCGATAGTGGAATTCCTTTACCATCAGTTAAGATACTCCTTTTTGTCCCTTTTTTTCCACGATCAGTGGGATTGGCTCCTGTTCCAGATCCACCTAATGGAGCTTTTGTCATAGCTCCATCAATTGCTTGTCATTCCCACTCTAATCCTTTTTCTCTATCATACTCAAGAAGACCAGCTTTCCACATATTCTCAAATAATCCAGTTTTTTGCCATTCCTGAAATCTATCATGTACAGTACTTGGGGCTCCATAAAATCGTGGCAATAATTTCCATTGGCAACCTGTACGGAGTACATAAAAGATACCACTCATTATTTTCCTATCATCCTTTCTAGGTCTTCCAGCCTTCTTTTTCGGTTTGGGGAGTGAGAGTAAAGGTTTGATTTTATTCCAGAATTCATCAGAAATCTCGTAGTCGTAGCCGATTTTTCGTTTTGTCATTACAATATATTACTCTCAAGCGTGATTTCTATATTTTTCGGATAGGCTCTTAGTATATTTTGTTTTGTGTTATCTCGTGTTACTTTTAATATTATAAAAATACTAGATATAACATCAATCGAGTACCCATATATAAAGTATCTAGCCAAATCATCCAAGTGACAATGGTCAAGGACTAGTTTCATATTCAAAATTAGTTCGAAAATCGAATTGTTTGAGAATTTGCACAGAAAACTTATAAAGAATTAGGTAAAAGGAGTTTATAGAGTTTGGAAGTAGTTTTCCCGATACAACCTCAAACTCCATAAAGTTTGCCCTATGAGGCAGTGATTATGTTAGCTTTGCGTGTATTTAAGCTTGCCTGATTCTGCCTCCTGGGTGCTAAACAGGAGTGAAGCAAATGATTAAGAAAATTAAAATAAGTGCAATGTTTATGGCAGTACTTCTTGTGAGTATTGCTTTTGTACCGGCTGTGACTGCACAGGCGGAATCGCAAAATAAAGAGTGTGCTGATGCAACAGAAAATCCGAACAAAGTATCAGTTTCTGAAGAAGACATCAAAAAAGCAATGGAAAAAGCGAATGAAACATCAGAAAGCATGAAAGTATTGAAAGAAACTGATAAAGAAAAGATAGCATCTTTCAAAAAAGATGATGGATCAATTGCATACGTGATTTCATGGGCAGATGAAAAGAATCCTAACAGAACAAATTTTGCTTTTGTTGATCAGAGCGAATTGGTGTCCAAAAAACTCATATCTACTGCAGATCTCAACGATAGTTCAGCAGTTGCAGCAGTAATTTCTGCCTCTAAGGTAAGTTTTTGGAATGGAAGTTATCTTGAAACATATGGATCTGCAACAACAGGTGGAGTGCATATTCACTTCTCTGCAAAAGATGGGCTCTGGATTGCTGGTGGTGCTGCAACTGCTGCTGCCCTTCTTGGAATAATACTCGATGGACCGTTGCCTTTTGGTGATGCGATCGGCGTTTTGGTGGCTTATGGAGTAGCAACATTCTATTGGGCGGAATCAAATCCTGATAATAGTATAGATGTTCGTATACCCTATGCAAATGCGCTCCAATATCCATTAACAGGTCATGTTAGTATGCAAATTGGTTCACATTGGTATACAATCTAACCAATTTAATTAACCATTTGGCTGATATTGTAATCAGTCAAATTTAATTTAGAGGGATATTATGGAAAAAAAGAACATAATAGCATTATTGGTTCAAGTTATTGCTTTAGTAGCAGTAGTTAGACTTACTATACATTACCCAAAGTATGATTATATAACCTATTTCTCTATTTGGATTGCATTTATTTGTGGATATTTATATAAATTGATTAGTTATTATCGAAAAACTGGAATATTTAATTGAATCTGTTAGACTTGTTTCTAACTCTCGTAATGCTTTGGGATTATTTGTAAAAGTGCTGGTGGAGGATACTAACCCCTTAATTCCAGTCTATTTTTCAAGCCTTGAGCATACAAAGCAGCCCAATGTATCCATATATGCAGGCACATAATGCGCAGGCGCGTGTATATAGATCCTTTTTAATCTCTTGGCTATATTAATTGACTGGTCAGTCAACTATATGGGTGGAGGAATATAGGATCAAATGTGGCAAAACTCCAACAAAATCTTACAAATGGAAGCTGCTGGTTAGTGATTCCGGCAGCGATAATTCGAAGTAAAGGCTGGCGCAAGGGAGACGAGTTCATAATAGTGGATGAACCGAATGGAATCAAATACACACGTGGAGAGGTGAGCCGCTAATGGCTAGCGGTTATTATCACAGGTATAATGTATTGAAACACAAAGATCCTGTGGACTCTTGCGAAAGCTGACGAGCCTCTAACAGCTCAACAAATAGCGGATTCCCTCAAACTTTGATCGGAAAAGGATAACTGATGCTCTCTGCCACTGGCATACAAACGAATATGGATACACTCAGAGGATGCGACAGAAAGCCGAAGGGACAAAAGCCTTATAGATACCGGATTACCAAGAAGGGTATAGAAGCCTTGCAGGAGTACAACAAGCGAGCGAAAAACAAATTGATGCTGAACTTGAGCGATAAAAAACAAAATTACCAAGTTTGGATTTTGTGCCGTGAAGAACTATACTCTTCCAGTCCAGGTTTATATCAGTTTTTTCAAAATCATAAACAGAAAAAAGACTGTCCAGAATATCCGAGAGGATTTCCTCTTTGTTACGTCCCAGGATTTCAAGGGTTCTGTAAAGGACTCTTTCATGGAATCTTTCAAGGTTTAAGAGCTCGAGAATTGCTTCCTGATTTAACCATTTCCCACTTCTTTGATGCTAAAATTATCGGTGAGCTTATAGCTCACCAATCCTATCAATAAACTATTGAGATCAAAACCCTTACTTTTATGCTTGCTAAAAATATCACAGAAATTAAGTTTTTCATAAAAGGATTGGACAGCAAGAATCGATCCGATAGGAACACATATATTCTTGTTCGGAATTGTAGGGATGCTCTCTGTTTTGTGTGTATATTCATTGGACCGAATAACACAAAACAAAGAGCACTTATTTTTATCTAACTGTCACAGTCAGGTCGTCCACCGTTACATAGTTGATATTTTTTAACAAAACAATGCTGAGCTCAGATTTCTGAATCGGCAGAGTTGCGCCTCCCGCGTTTCGCTTCGGGATCACAGGAAATCGGAGATTTTCTGGGAGTTGAACTGCAAATGCAACAGCATGAGGTCCTTTTCGCTGCGCTCAAGAGGACTACTTAAAAAGATTTATGACCCGTACAACCTTATTAGCCATACCGGGTCGTTTTTGTCACGCTCGACGCAGGAGAGCGGCTTTCAAAGTAAAAAGAAAAGAAAGAAGCAAGGCCAAAAAGTGAAAAAGCAAGGCCAAAAAGTGAAAAAGCCAAATACCCTGTCAGGATGCAAATAGGATTAAAAATTCCTAAAAAACATTTCTTTTCGAGTTTCTTCTTTAGTCTCAATTTTCTTTCTTTTTGGTAAGAGCCTCCAGGCAAGCTGGCGGAGGCGCTTGTATTTGCCTCTGAATTAAAAAGTGGCTTCCAAGCTTAAGGAAAATATTTTTTCAGCCCGTAGACATTTCTTCAGCCTATTGTCTCTCTTTGTTGAGGTATCGTTTTGTCGGTTGTTTTTTATCTGGCTGGAAAACCGGCTCAGGCCCAGCGCGGTGCAGGGAGAGAAAACTGAGATATTCTCGATATAGTCCCGAAGAGGTATGCCAATAATCAGACAAGGCAACAAAAGGTTTACTGTTAAATTTTAGCCTTTACAATACCTTACAGTAAATTGAAAAAGGCAGTTTACTGTAAGATTTTTGGGTTTACAGTACTTTACAGTAAACAGCTCGTTCCTGCTTCTTGACAACTTACAGTTAAAGATGGATATTAAAACCCGCTTTCTTTCCCGGTCATCTTCTCAATCTCAATCCTGATCACACACAGCCTGTTAACCTTCCATTCCTCAAACTCAAACGGCCCCTTTTCTCCATAATGCTCGGAAAGCACGGTAAGCCCCTCGACTTTCTGATCATAATCCTCAACAAAATGTGCCTGCCCGTGTCCAATAACACTCCTGTAGCGGACATTGTATTTGCAGGGGTCATCGGCGGTGATTACTTCGGTTTCGATGTCGGCTTCGAAGCAGACCTTGGGGTTCTTCCTGATGATGTCGATTTTCTTACCGGTGGACGAGCCGTGGAGGTAGATTACGTTGTCCTTATAGCCAAAGGACAGGGGAACAAGGTAAGGGCTGCTGGTTTCGGGGTCTGAGAGGGCGAGGCGGATGAACTTTGCGTTTGCGAGGATGGCTTCGATTTGCCGAGGGTCCTGGATCGGTTTCTTGCTTCCCATGCTATTTACCTGAAAGAGATAGGTTGTGAATAATTCTATAACATTTACTAAAATTCTGTAACATTTACTAAAATTCTGTAACATTTACTAAAATTCCGTAACATTTACTAAACTGATAACTTTTCATTTATATTTAAACATTACATGTAAAACAATGTCAGATAAGATGATACTTGAAAAAAGATCAAACTTGAAAAAAGACACTTTCAGCTTGTACGGGGTTGTTTATTACGAGTTCTTCTACAATCGGTTTTCAACACTTGTTCCCCAAGAGCTGATACTGAATAGACAGAAAAACCCATGGCAACCCTTAAGTATAATATTCCCCCTTTACTTTTTTAATGTTAAGTCCTACCACAAACTACACGGAATCCAATTTACCTGTATCCGTAGTAGCTGTAGTAGTGGTAGTACTATTCGCTTGAGCAAGAAAAAGAAATCATTCTGGCTCAAGTGTGCTGTTTTTGGTCATTATACTGAATAGTGCGTCCTGTGCCAGTTTTGTTTCTTTCCGGGAGATTTT
>JAVEPM010000075.1:0-14497 GCA_034008115.1 Methanolobus sp. | reverse complement strand
TTGTACTTAACATTGTTAAATATGCTCTTACCCCATTGCCATACTGTGCAGGAGAATTTGCGTTTGATGGACTTATTCCTTTATGTGTTTTTCCACATATTGGGCATGTTCCGCTAAATATCTGATATTCGGTAACTTCTAATTTTGGTTTTGGTAAATCAAAAACCTGACGTCTTTCGGCAACAAATAAATCTGCGATATTGAATGTGTGACCACATTCACATTTATCTGGACGACATTACTTGCGTGCGTTGCGTTGAGCGGTGTCGAAACGAGCCCTGCGGGGTTCTACAATTTTATCAGGGTTTTTAATCTGTTTTAAAGTATCGCCTTTGTGACCTGACTGACCACCTTTTTTACCAACTGATGTTTTTGGAAATGCAGGCTTTCGATTAAAATAATCGCTAGATGGTGGCTTACTGCTATTACTGCTATTTTGATTTAATCTGGCTTTAAGCTCTGAATTTTCAGTTTTCAACATTGCTATTTCAATCTTTAAAGATGTAATTTCGTTTAGCAAAGCTTTTACTAACTGTTGTAATTCTTTTATGTCTTCTGGTAATTCCAAGCCTTAAATATTTTAAGGCAAGGTCAGAAAAATATTAATTCAAAAAAATATTACAAAATATTTTTATTAATAATTATTTGTTCATATCTTAGCACCTAAATAATTACGATTAAAATTAAATAATAAATTCAAAACAAATTACAATATAGATTATTATAATATTTGAGCAAATTTAGTAAAATTTGAATTAGAAAATTATTTTGAAGAAAAATTTCTTTGAGAAAACTTCTCGTTTCTGCCGCAAGCAATACGATTATTTTACACCAACACCTCAAATCAAATAAATATTTGTATTTTTGTTCAGTTGCAGACTTGTAA
The DNA here is from genome assembly GCA_034008115.1 of Methanolobus sp. GTDB lineage: Archaea > Halobacteriota > Methanosarcinia > Methanosarcinales > Methanosarcinaceae > Methanolobus. Next base: position 13,611 of record JAVEPM010000075.1, on the reverse strand, counting down.
ATAAAACATGAAAAAAAATTACAACTGCGCCTTAAAGCATGCACTCAGAGAAATTAATATGGGACTGAGGAAGCGAAGCTGTAAGAATGCATCAAATATTTAGTTTTAAAATTTAATAATGTCTGAAAAGATAATAATAGAAAATACACGAAATAAGCCAATAAGGTTGAAACTAAAGCAAGTTTGGGAATATCGTGCATTGATTAAAGCTTTTGCAATAAGAGATATTAAAACACAGTACGTTCAAACAAAACTGGGAATTTTATGGAGTTTTATACAAGCATTTACTGCTGCTATAATTGTTAACTTCTTTTTTGGTTATTTAATGAAGATAGATACTGGAGATATTCCTTATATCATTTTTGCTTTTCCTGGATTGATAGCATGGTATTATTTTACCTATATGATTTTTCATTCAGGAACATCACTTTTACAATCACAAAATTTAATCAAAAAAATATATTTTCCAAAACTTGTACTGCCATTTTACAAATCATTTGTCGGACTATTTGAATTGTTCTCATGGTCTATAATTTTTATAGGTTTATGTATGTTTTATCAATTTTCTGTTTCGATAAACACAATATTTATTCCTATTGCAGTTCTTTTAAATATGATAGTTGGTTTGAGCATAGCCTTATGGCTTAGTGCAATTACTGTACGGTATCGAGATGCTTTAATGATAATTCCTTTTTTGGTTGGATTTGGCATTTTTGTCACCCCTGTTTTTTTTACATCCACAATGATACCAGAGGCATATAGTTTCTTTATATATTTGAATCCTATGGCAGGCGTTATTGCGTTTTACAGATGGTGTTTGTTTAACTCAGACTTTACGTTTTATTACTTGTTAGGATTTATCCCTACTTTAATATTTTTTATTGGAGGACTATTTTATTTCAGAAGAGTTGAGGCATTAATGGTGGATTTAGTATAATTTTTAAAAAGACAATTACAATAATTAGGAAATGCAGAACAAAAAATTTTACCTCGAAGTATCAAGAAAATACGAATACAAAATGCTATGGGCTATTTCTAGCCATTGCAATTTTAATTGTGTCTATTGCTATAATGCGAAAGAGATTTTAGACAATTTTATAACAAAAATATATACTCCCAAACATATTGCAGATAGTTTTAATTCAACAGGGAAAAGTTGGTTAATTTTCTTTCTGGGAGGCGAACCATTTTTAATGCCTGATTTTTTACCATTAATGAGAGAGCTAACTAAAAAACATCACATACAAATTTCTACAAATTTATGTTCAGATGACGTATATAAATTTCCCGACTACGTTTCTCCTGACAGAGTAATGCTTTTGAGTGCATCTTTTCACGTAATGGAGAGAGAAAAAGTTGACCCAGATTTTTCAAAATATATTGAGAAGTACCTTTTTTTAAAGAAACGTGGTTATAATATTATTGGCAATTATGTAACGTATCCTCCTCTGTTTGATCGTATTGAAAAAGATTTTAAATATTTGAAACAACATGGAGTTGAAGAAATAATGCCAATACCTTTTCGTGGTGAATTCGAAGGGAAAGAATATCCATATGAATATTCTGATGATGAGATAGAATTAATTGCAAAACTGGCAAATATTAAAAAGAGTGAGGTGAAATTTCCCAGACCTACAATTACAAAAAAAGGTGTCATTTGTGAAGCTGGACATAAATATTTTACAATGGATAATTTTGGCAATGTAATTCAATGCTATACTAGACGAAACCAGCATGGTAATTTGTTCGAAGGAACGTTTACTCCAAATAGACGAAACACAAAGTGTAAATCGGGTTCTGAAGAATGGTATGATTGCTATCTCGGAAAAATTAGGACGAATTTGTTTGACAAAATGGGAGCATTATTTCATAAAGAATAGAATTGAATATGTAAATTTGGTTTTTGTTCATAAATTGAACGATCTAATACTTAAAAATGAATAATAAAGAGGATCATAATAACAGAGTCTTTTTAGTAAATCTAAGTACGATAAATTTTACAAAGTACAATAAACAGTATTTACCTCTGCCACACTTGGGTATTTTATGTTTAAAAGAAATTGCTAAAAATTACGATATAGATATAGAAGTGTTAGATGGTGATTTTAATAACCTGAATGATGAAAAAATTCTAAAAATGATATTAAAAGCGAAACCTAAAGTAATTGGGTTTTCGACATTTCAAAATATAATTGAAAGAATAATTGGTTTGATTAAAAGGATACACGAAAAATTACCAGATACAATAATTATTTTTGGTGGAGTTCATGCTTCAATTTCGGCTATTGATATTATAAGAGATATTACTGAAGTTAATTATATTATTAAAGGTGAAGCAGAAGTTTCATTTCCGAAATTATTATTATCACTTTTAAAAATAAAACAAACAAATTTTACCGAAATTGATGGGTTAGTTTATAGATTAGATGATAAAATTATCGAAAATAAAGCAAGCATATTTCCAGATTTGGATTTATTGCCGAATATAGGGATTCCTCAAATATCTGTTACCAATGAAATCTCTTTGATTTCTTCAAGAGGATGTGTATCTAATTGCTCTTTTTGTTGCACACCATATTATATGAAATTAATAGGCAATAGTATATATAGATATCAAAGTCCTGAAAAAGTCATCAATGATATTACGCAAATAATTCAAAGCAGCGAAAATAAAGAAATATCAATATATTTCCCCGATAGCGACTTTTTAGGAATAAATGATAAAACCATTGAGAGGGCTTCTAAAATAGCTGACTCTATTTTATCAAATAAAATTATTGTTGAAATAAAAATAGCTTGTCAGGCTAAAGCAATTGTTAAAGCTGGTATTGAATTTTGGAAGAAATGGGCAAAAGCAGGATTAACAATGGTGTTTTGTGGTTTTGAGTCAGGCTCTGATGAAGATTTAGCTTATTACAATAAATCATCTAGCGTTAATGATGGATTAGAAGCTTATAGGATACTAAGCGAGTGTAATATTTGTTTACACATTGGTTTTATAATGTTTAATCCATATTCAAACGAAGAAAAATTATTAAAGAATATAAATTTTTTAAAAGAGGTTGATCAGTTACATATATATGGAAATATTTCAAGAGAGGTTTCTGCATATCCTGGAACAAAGATCTTTCAAGATTTAGAAGCAAATAAACTATTAAGCTTTAATAAACCATATTTAGCAATACAGATTAATTATAAAAACAAATCCATTGAAGATATTAAAATGGCTTTGTGTTCTCATAGTCCGGAACAAATGTATGTTGATTTTTTGTGTTATAAATTTGATTTTGCTATTGGAAGTTATAAAAAAACAATCCCTTTTAATAAGTATATTTATAAAGTTGACGAGGTTTTAAGCAAGACATATTTAAATTATAAGAAAGACCGGGCAAATATAATAGAATCTTATGCAACAAAAATTATAAAATCATTTAATGAAAACATTAATGATATCGGAAATGAAATGAATTGTGCATTATTAAAAAGGCATCAGGAGTTTATGTCAAATATTAGGAATAACATTTCTATAACAAAAACAAAAACAAATCTATCATCTTTGTTGTTATCATTTGTTAAGAAAAAAATTGTTATTCAATAATGCTTTTTTTCTAACATTAGTTATATTAAAAATCTAAAATGAATTATAATAATAAACGAGTTTTTGTAATAGATCCACCTTCGCAATGTCCCTTGCGCAGCCTTGATGCATCGAAAATTAGAAATTACTTTGCAATTAATAACTACATAATAGCAGATTCAATAGAAGATGTTGATTATATCGTTTATGTTACCTGCTCTGTATCACCACAAGATGTAGTGAATTCTATAAAAACAATTAAGGAATTAGAAAAACATAAAGCACAGTTAATAGTAGCTGGTTGTATGCCTGGAGCAAATCTTAAAGAACTACGGGAAATTTATGATGGACCTGCTGTTGCCACTAAAAATATTGAAGAGATTGACAGTTTTTTTCCCGACTTCAGGATAAAGTTTAATCAAACTCCTGAACCTCATACTTATAATTATGCCGAAATGAATGAAACCATTTTTTACACAAAGCATGATTATTACTCTCTAGGCTCTCTTTTGTGGAATTATGGACTTTCAGCAACTTTTTTTCGTAAACGAGCCCGTCTTAATGATTACAAGAAATTCTTAAAAGATAACAAAGGATACAACACAAACGACAAATGCTTTATCTTAATTGGGTACGGATGTACTAACAATTGTGCATACTGTAATATACGCAGAGCGGTCGGTAATATTAAAAGTAAACCTATCGAAGATATTGTTAAAGAGTACAAAGAACTACTCGAAAAAGGAAATAGAATATTTCATTTTCTTGCTGATGATATCAGTTCTTATGGTATGGATTTTAAAAGCTCATTAAACGAGTTACTGGATGCTTTATCAGAAACAGATAAAGGATATAATGTAAAATGGTCGCTACATGGCATGAACCCCGGCTGGATAGTGAAAAATCAAGTCTATCTGATTCCTTATATTAGCTCAAAAAAAGTATGGGATATTACAATTGCTATGGAGAGCGGTAGCGACAGAATAATTGAATTAATGAACAGACATTATAAAGTTAAAGAGGTTCAGGAGACATTAAAAATGTTTAGAAAAATTAATTCAGGACTTAGAATAGATGGACTATTTTTTGTAGGATTCCCAACCGAAACAGAAGGAGACTTTAATGACACCCTGAATTTTGTTAAGAATATCAGGTTCGACAACGCAAGAGTAACGTATTATTATGAATTTGATTATTTACCAGCTTCAAAACTTTCTCCAAAAGTTAGTTCCGAAGATATGAAACGTAGAATTGCAATTATGGAAAACGTATTTTATAAACAAAAAGTTGATTCTTTGTATTTTGCACGAAAAAAGAAATATTTCTAATCTTAAAATTTAACAACATAAAAAATAATAGAAAAAAACGGCTTTTATTAATTAATCCAGATTATGAGCTTCATACAAAAAACTTTTATGAGCCCATAGAATTAGGGATTATTGCTTCATTAACTCCAAGCTCAGAATGGGATGTTGAAATTCTTGACTTAAGAATTGATGAATTAAATAATTTTGAAGCAGATCTCGTAGCAATTACTGCACGTATTCTTAATATTAATATTGCTTATAATATTTTGGATAAATTTCGTCAATTTGGTACAACAACAATAATTGGAGGAATACACGCATCATTAATTCCAGAAGAAGCTCTAAAATATGCAGATTGTGTAATCATTGGTGAAGCAGAAAGTGTATGGGCAAATATCTTAGAAGATTTTAGTTCACAACAACTTAAACCCCAATATTTTGGCTCTACTGATTTGACATATAAACTAAATCGTTCGTATTATAAGCATTACTATAAAACTGCAACTTTGCAATTGTCTCGTGGTTGTCCACTTGCATGCGATTTCTGCTGTATTAACAAAATACACAAACAAAAACATTATTTTAGAGATACTGATTTAGTAATTGAAGAAATTAAAAACGTAAAACACAAAACTCTGTTCTTTACCGACGAAAATATTTATGGTTTTACAAAAGAGAATAGGAATCACATAATAAATCTGTTTAAAGAAATTATTAAGCAAAGACTAAATAAGAAATGGATAGGCATGGCTTCTATTAATGTAGGTATGGATGATGAATTTCTTTATTATGCTCAAAAAAGTGGATGCAAATTATTAATAATTGGGTTCGAAGCAGAAGATAAAGAAAGCTTGATAATGCTTAACAAAACTCAGAATACAAAACTTATTGATAATTACAAAACAATAATAAATAGAATACACAAACATAAAATTGCAGTTTGTGGAGTTTTTATTTTCGGCTTAGAAAACGACACTAAATACAGTATCGAAAAAAGAAGAAAATATATCTTAAAATCAAAATTGGATTCATATCTGGTTACATTGCTAACACCTTTACCTGGTTCTAAACTTTATGAAAGACATTTTGAAAAAGACAACCTGAAATATATCAATTTTCCCACTGATTGGGATAGATATAATTTTTATACGGAGCATTTAATAGATTATAAAATTAAAAATATTGAGCAAATTTATCAGCAGATAAATCAAGACATAAACAAACCTCGATTACTAATATCAAATTTCGTGAAAACTCTTATAAATACTAGGAGTTTTTCGAGTGCTTTATACTCGAATTTCTATCTCTGTAATCATCGTTCGGAAGTTCAGAATGTTAAAATACTAAGATGGATTAATCGAAGTTTTGAAAAAAAATCTTTAAAATATTTTAATTTCAATGCATAGCACCAAATTGTGGAGATCTTCCGTAAATAAAATCTAAAAAAGATTGTTGATTTAAAAATAGTTGAGTTTTAATTGTGATTTCACAAAATAATGGAATTTTTAAAATGGAAAATATAGCAAGAAATATTGCAATTGAAGTCGAAAATTTATCAAAAAAATATTCACTCGGTTCAAGTAACACTAATTTAAAACTTTCCGATAGACTGAAAACTATTTTCATTTCGAGAGATTTCTCAAATAAGTCTGATGCCAATGATTTTTTCGCTTTAAAAGATTTAAATTTTGTTGTTAAGGAAGGAGAAACTTTAGGAATCGTTGGTCGAAATGGTGCAGGTAAGAGTACTTTGTTAAAAATTTTAAGTAGAATTACAGAGCCAACTAGTGGCCGTGTAATTATTAATGGATCGATTGCTTCGGTGCTGGAAGTAGGCATGGGATTTCATCCAGATCTTACGGGAAGAGAAAATGTATATCTTAGTGGTACAATGCTAGGTCTTCCCAAAAAATTTATTTCGGAGAAGTTTAACGAAATAGTTGAATTTGCTGGAATGCAAAGATTTATTGATACACCTGTTAAGCATTATTCTAGTGGAATGTATGTGCGTTTGGCTTTCTCAGTTGTAGTTAATATAGAAGCAGACATTCTATTATTTGACGAAGTACTTTCGGTTGGAGATTATTCATTCCAGATGCAGTGTTATCAGAAAATTGCAAAACTTGCAAATTCAAATAAAACCATTGTTATTGTAAGTCATAATAACAACGATTTATTAAGGCTATGCTCAAAAGTAATGTATTTTGAAAATGGTAAAATGATTGATTATGGAGATTTAAGTATAATAAAAAAGTATTTTGAAAAATCATTACTATTAAACTCGAAAATAGATACAGATAATGAGGTTTATATAGAAAAAAGTTTTGAAAATGTTTTATTAAAAGGATGGGACAAAATTGAGGAGGCACCTGGCGATAATGAGATAAAAGTCAAGAAAGTATTTATTAAAAATGAAAGTCGGAAAAACATTGATACAATATTAACAACAGATAAATGGAGTATTAATATTGAAATTGAAAAATTTAAAGATACTGATTTTTATGATATCGGCTTTATGTTTTCAAACATGAATTTTTTGTTTTTGGCTTACCATATTTACAATTCAGATATTAATATTGAAAATTATTTTAGCAAAGGCACTTATGTCTTTAAGATAAATATAGATGAAAACACTTTTAATGATACTGTAATTAATATTGGTTTTTCAATAGTAAAGAATAATAAAGAAACTATTTATTACAATACAAATGTTTTATTGGTGAAAATTTTACAAAATTTATCTGATTCTGAAATGATTTATTCAGATTATGTGAATCGTATTATGGTTCCCTTACGCCCAAAATCAAAATGGGAGGTAATTACCAAATAAATTATTAAACCTATATGAAAAAAATATTGCTCATAAATCCTAAATCAGGTTTTGCAAGTTTTACTTTCAACGAACCACTGGCTCTTGGGGTATTGGCAGCTTTGACGCCAGATCATTATGAAATAGAGATAATTGATGAAAATTTTGAAGCATTCAAATATACGGAATGTGATATTGTAGCAATATCTTGTTCAATGTCAGCAACGATTAATAGGGCATATTTTATTTCAGGTAAATATATAAAGAAAGGAATTCCCACAGTTATTGGGGGGTTACATGCTTCGTATTTGTCTGAAGAGGCCTCACAGTATTTTACAAGTGTTGTTGTTGGTGATGCTGAAAGTGTTTGGGGGCAATTATTAAATGATTTTGAAAACAATTGCCTTAAAAAACTTTATGGAGATACTCAAAATAATAAAAGGCATATAGCATTTCCTAAAAGAAGTGTTTTTGAAAAATATCCCTATGTATGTGCTAGCGTTGAAACAAGTCGGGGATGCAATCAGAATTGTGAATATTGTTCGGTTCCATCACTATATAAACACAAGCATTATGAACGGCCGGTTGAAGATGTCCTAGAAGATATTAGAATGGTTGCTGATAAAGTAATCTTTTTTACAGATGATAATTTTATAAGTAATTTTAGAGATAAAAATAGAATAGAAGCAATTCTTAATGGGATTATACCTTTAAATGTTAAATGGGCTGGTTTCTGCACTTTGGATATTGTGAATCATCCAGATTTATTGGAATTATTTAAAAAAAGTGGATGTGTACTGCTTTTTATTGGAATGGAGACAGACGAACTTTCTACTCTGGATGCTGTAAACAAAACTATAAATCATTCTGTATTAAATCAAATGAAGCTTGAAGATTGTGTAAAAGCTATTCATAAGTATAGCATCAATGTTATGGGGTTTCAGATATTTGGTTTCGATACTGATATGAGCATAAAAGATATGCGCTTACGAATGCGACGATTAAACAAGTCGGGTTTAGATTGGTTTGTGATATTCTCTCTGACACCAATTCCTGGAAGTAGAATTATCAAGAGATTAAAAGAAGAAAACAGAATACTATATAATAATTATCCTGCCGATTGGGAATTGTATGATTTTACACATGCAGTTTTCCAACCTAAAAACTTTAACGCAGAGGAATTGGATGCTTTTTTTGTTGAGATAAATACACTGTATTATAATCGAAGAAATACTTTTTATAGATTATTTAGAACATTACGAAATACAAAAAGTGTTGATAATACTATCCTTTTATATATCTGGATTATTAATAATTGGGGTAATGTTCGAGAATATTGGTTTATTAAGCTATTTTATTTCTTAGTCAAAACTTTTAAAAAGTAAGAACTGTTTTAATGAAACTATTTAAATTTTATAAAAAAGCTATTTTTGCATTTCTATTTTTAGTATTAATTCTGTTTATTGGTTTGATGTTTTACATTAATAGGATTTCTGTTTATGGAGATTTATCAATCGATATAGTGAATATTTCTTCTGATTCGATTAATGCTGAAATTATTACCAATTCACCACTCAATAGAGATGTTTTACTAACTGAAAATGAAGATGGATCTTGGAAAACCCATGATACATATATTAGGAAAATTTTCATTAGACTTAATCCGGAAAATATACACACACAAGAATTAATTCTAAGGATTAATAATATAGAAATTCCAATAAAAATTGATAAAATTCAAGTTGATTCGGATAAACTTGCTTTAGTTGAAGTGCCATATAAAACGAATTCTAGTGTATTTAGAAAAATTCATTATGTGTTTTCGATAAACATTAAGCATTTGATTTCTAAGTCGAGTTTGAAAATATTGTTATACACACTTTTATTTATGGAATTGTTTATCATGTCACTTTATTTTATTTTAAAGGGTGAAAAGAGAAATTTAATTTCAGAACGTATTTACGTACTTCTTTCTAATAGTAAAATTAAGCGAAGGCTAAATAATAATCGAATGGAAGTACTTCTTTTTAGTTTTTTATGGTTGACCATTCTTTTAATAACACTTTGCGTAGTTAATTAAATTTCAATAATGAAGTATTTTAAGCCATTTAGTTACTCACTTTTAATATTTTTGGTATTATTTTTATTGTTGTTCATCAAATTTCCACTAAATAATTGTATTGGAGGCACATGCGATACTCAATTGTTTATTGCTTCAAGTAACTATTTTTCGGATTACATACATCATATTTTTACGGGTAGTCAATTAACAACTTCAATGTATCCGATAACAAATTTGTTGCAATGGGGCGAAAGTGCAGTTGGCTTATTGTCCCTTTTTAATTTATTTAAACTTTTAGGATTTAATGATGTTTTAAGCTGGTATTTTTTTGTTGTAACAATATTTGCACTTAATGGAGTAGGGGTGTTTAGAATAACATATTTCTATACTAAAAACTTTTTCACTTCATTACTTGGTGGATTGCTGTTTTCTTTTACAAATTTTGCTTTCGTCAATATTGATGATGTACATGTATTATTTTATTTCTTTACTCTTCTTTCAGTATTTTATCTTCTGCGTTTTAAAGAAACCGATAATAAGAAGTTTTTGTTATTGTCCGCGGTACTTGCATCAATTCAAATATATTTTTCATTTTATGTTTTTGTTTATGGTGCTTTAGTTTACCTTATATTTTTTATATACACGAATAATTGTTTTCGTAAAATAAATCTTAAAAAAGCTTTTTATTTATCATTGTCTTTATTTCTTTATCTGGCAATTGCATTGCCATTTATTATTTACTATTGGAAGACAAAAAATTCAAATCTATTTTATACTCATGAAAATGCCAGCTGGAATAATACAATTTCTATGGCATATTTAAAACTATCTGATTTATTTAATGTAATGCCTAACAATATGTTATACGAATCATTATATTATGAATCTGATTTTATTTTTACTTTCTTCGAAATTAGAAAATTGGCATTTATAGGTACATTATTTCTGAGTTTAGGTATATTTTATATGATTAAGCATTTTAAAAAATGTCTTCCATGGGTTTTAGTGTTTTTTAGTGGTCTTTTATTTTCTACTTATCCTTATGTTATTTTATCTTCTCACATACCAGTTCTGGAGGCTGTTCGTATACCATATAGAGCATATATGATATCAATACTTGCTTTATCAATTATTACAACTATAGGACTCACAGAGTCATTCAAGAAATATGGGACCCAAAAGCAATTAGTATTATTAAGTTTAATATTTTTAATACATATTGTAGAGAATATTCCTTTCCCATTCCCTTTGTCTGACATTGGTAAAATAAAAGCGGAAGTACATAGAGAACATAACATTGTTATTCGTGATGGTTTCAAATCAGAAAATATGATTCCTGATGAGAATTTAATTGAAAGCATACAAACCAATACTGACGAAGAGAGTGTATTGTTATTTCTCCCTTCCAATAGGATATTCGATGGAGAGCTTAGCATGTTTACATTTAACCGGGAATTAATATATATGAATTATCAGACTTACTTCAAAAGAAATATTTTTAATGGTGTTCATGGGTATTTCCCTAAATCAAAAATTGAGATACAAAAATACATTGAAAAGCTTCCTGATGAAGAAGCATACGGTTTTTTATCTAAAGCTGGAATGACTCATATTGTTTATTGTAAGGAGTTTGTTTTAGATTCATATGATAATATTTTAAAGGACTTAATAGATTCAAAAGAACTTAGAATTATTGAAGAAACAAATTTGTTTGTTATTTTTGAATTTAATTTGTAATAAGAATTTATTTGCCAAATTATAATTACAATATAGATTTTTCATGATGTTTGTTATAAAAATATTCAAAGCTCTAAGATTAACGGAAGTGTTATTGATGAGCGGATTTATTATAATTGGAAGCATTTTTTCAATTGAAAATAATCCTGATGATAAATGGGTTAATTTAACTTTAGTTTCCATAATATCTTATTTATTAATGTTGTCTGTTTACACCGCAAATTCTTTTCTTGGGTATAATGCTGACAAAAACAATGAAAGACTAGATTCGTTAAAATTTGTTGGGAAATCATTTTATATAATTACAACAATCATTTTTTATTTTACATCTTTTATGATGTGTCTGGTGATTAAACCAGAGTCTCTTTTATTACATTTTATTATTTTTCTACTTTGGTTTTTATATGCTATGCCTAGATTTGGAAAACATTTGCCAGTTGTTGGTACAGTTTTACATTTTTTAGTAACAATTGTACAATTTAATTTTGCGTATATGTTTTTTTATCCAATTTCAGAAGTTTCTATCTCAATCTCAATTTTCTTTGCATTATTGATTTCTGCGGGGCATTTACATCATGAAATAATTGATTTCGAAGTAGATAAATTAAATATGATTAAAACGAGCACAGTCAAATGGGGGATTAGTAAGACAAAATATTTTTCTTTTTTAATCTTTCTTATAGCGCATTTGTATTGGATATTTTTATTTAAAATGGGGATGATTGATAAATTGCAGATGTTTGTTTTTTGTTCAGGTTTCCTTATTCATTTTGTCTTGTTTATATATTTCCGCAACAGTATTGAAACTAAAATAAGCAAGAGGTTAAATTACAGGTTTCTATATCGTTTGATTTATTTAATTTGTGGTCTTGTAATTACATCTAAAGTGCTTTTCTTATAATTATTATATACTATGTTAGCCAAATTCAGAAATCCAATATTCTTATGGGATAAGAACTACAGATTGAACATTCAACGAATGTTCAAAGTTGTTTGCTATGAGTTCAAAAGAATGTTGTTTAACAAGCCCTATATCGCGGAATTAGATATTACGAATAAATGCAATCTTAAATGCAGACACTGTTTTTATTATAAAAATCCTGATTATATCCCTGACGGGGAACTTACTATAGGAGAGTGGAAATCAAAATTAAAGTCGCTTCACAATTCAGGTATAAGGAGATTGTGTTTGGTTGGTGGAGAACCTGCTCTTAGATTAAATGTAGTTGAAGAAGCAAATAAATTATTCCCTTATATTGATATTTGTTCAAACGGACAAATTAAAATCCCTGATAATATTAACCACAGAATCTTTATTTCTATTGATGGTAATGATGAATATAATGAACTTTATAGAAGTAGTAAAATACTTGAGAAGATATCTCAGAACTATTACAATGACAAGAGGGTAGTAATACTTATGACCCTTAACGGTAAAAACTATAAGCAAATAGGGACAGTTGCCGATTTTGCTATTGAGAATAAAATAGACTCCATTGTGTTTTCGCTTTATACCCCTTCTACCGAGAAAGATGAACTGTATTTTGATAACAATACTCGAAATGAAATTATAAATGCAATTAAAGCAAACAAAGCAAAATATCCGGAACTTTTAAAAGTAAATGCGTTTATTCTAAAATGGTATGCAAATGGAGATCATAAGGATAAATGTTACTGGCGAGATCAAGTAAAACACTTTAATTCTATTATGGAAGAACGAGAAGCCTGCCTTAGTATGAATTGTTCGTATTGTGGATATTTTTCAGGGGCTAATATTGCTCCATTAAACATACTATATAGATTTAAAAATCGTGATAAATGATAATTATTGAAATTCTTCTGATAATAATCTGGCTGATGGCGTTGATTTTGTCAATAGTAAAACAAAAGTCTGGCAAAAATGCATCGCTTTTAATTTCTGGCTTTATTGTAGGAGCAATGTTTATTTGGCTCGACAATTCGCAAGGTCAAATTTTTTATACAACATCTATTAATTTCCCCATTATTGATTATCCTATCGCAATAATAGCCTTAGCTGCGCTTTACTTTTTTTCGATTGCTAGATTAGGGCAATATATTAACAACATTTTTTTAAGTAAGCTAAGTAATCATTACGTCT
>JAVEPM010000073.1:0-15391 GCA_034008115.1 Methanolobus sp. | reverse complement strand
GCATTTCTGTTATTCGAAGCATCCTCCGGGAAACTCTCAAATCGGGTAACTAAAGTCTTAATTACCTCTATTGATATTTTTTCTTTTTGTTTATTTGATAGTGCCATGTTGTGTTTTAAAATAATCTATTAATCTTTTTGTTTTTGGACCTGAGTAAAAACCTCTTGCTTCAAACAAGTAATTTTGACTTTCTAGAATTGTGTTTACTTCACTAAAAAGAGTTTTAACATTTTCAAAGTCTGATAAAAATGCTAATTTATCAGATACAGATTTTATACCATCTCTATCAAGTTTCAAATCACAGGCTAGTAAAATATGCATATCCATAGTTTTTGATTTGAGTTGGATAACATTGTTTGATAAAATATTATTCATTAAGAAGTGAAGAGCACCAGAGTAATAGTAAGTTTCTAACTCAGCCTCATCACTTTTTGTAAATATTTTACCAGCCTCTCGGTATTTTTCAATTTTTGAGATTGCATTACTTTTCATTATATGTGGCTCTTTCAAAAGAATTGAAATATAAGATTTTGCAATTAACTCTTTTGTTAGAACTTTATATTGTGGTGAGACTTCGGAATACTGGCCTCTAAGCCTTTCAAAATAAATACCAAATGAATCTCTTCCAATAAAATATTCTTCAAGTTTTGTATGAAAGACATTTAATGTTTCAAGGTCTTTGTCAATAGCATTTTGATTATTTGTAGCATAAATTATGTCTTTTTTTAAATCAGGATTGGTAGTAGATATAATTTTAGCTATTACCTCAACTTTATCGGCTTCTTCTGGATTAGCTATATAGTAATCATAAAGAATATGCGAAGTCTGACAACCGTTTATTATTCTTGGGTGTTTTATATAAAATTTATTTCGACTAAGTTCGTGTCTTTTAATTCTTTCACATAAAATTGTAATGCCATTATTCATATAAAGAAAATATGGTCTCTTAGTATCATCATTTAGAGTCTTTAAAATTTCATTATTCACTGTAGAATTCTCAATTTTTGAACGTACATTTTCAACAAATAATTTCTCTCTCAAAAATCCATTTCCTTCATCTGTAACAATAATTTTTTTTAGTTCAGCAAAACTTAAAACAGAAACAAAGCTCACTGGTATATCAGGCTTTTCATTCAACGTAATCTCAGAATTAAATTCTAAAAGTATTTCTAAAAATTTATCTATTTTTTCATAATAGGCCTTTAGTTCATCTGTTTGAAGAATGTGTATATCATTTAAATTAAACTGAAATTGAAAATCATTTCTTGATAATATCTTCCTTTTTTCAGTTTCTAATTCGGAATTTTGTAATTGATGATTTGTTTTTCCAGAACAAAAAAACAGGTCAATTGATGGAGTTTCAGATATCTGTTCAAAAAATCGTCCTTCTTCATCGAATAATTTTTTCAATACATCTGAGAACGGCTCAATGTTATTTATACCATTTAAAAAATTTATTACTTCATCTGTAAATGACTGGAATTTTTGCAAACTAAAACTACTCAATGTAGTGGCTTGAATAAAACATAATCTTACAATCAGTTTTTCTCTTTCACCAATTTTTTCTAAATCTGATTCATCTTTGATTATCCTATTGTTAACAATAATACTTATACCATCAATGCCTTTTGATTTCCCTGTTGAAATTGAATTTGGGTCATCAAGATCTTCATTTATTAAACTACTAACTACTATATAATTAGAAAACATTTCAAACCAGTCTTTTTCATTGACTACATTAGTATCAATCGTAAATTTTTCAGCAAATGTTTTAAGTT
Source organism: Methanolobus sp. (assembly GCA_034008115.1). Classification (GTDB taxonomy): domain Archaea; phylum Halobacteriota; class Methanosarcinia; order Methanosarcinales; family Methanosarcinaceae; genus Methanolobus. The sequence continues at coordinate 13,613 of JAVEPM010000073.1, read as the reverse complement.
TTGATTTTAAACCAATGTCAAATGTATTTGCCATTTTATTTATTTTTTAAATGAAAAATTATCTCAGCATAAGCTCCTTTATCCTTTTCAGTTCTGTTTAATACTGGTCGTTTATATTGATTTACAATTTGCATTCCCGCATTTTCTGCAATTGTCGGATACATATTGTATTTGTCATTTGCCACAAGAAAAATATCATAATCTTCAACAAGATATTGCTTTGCGTTATTCAATACATCACTAAGACCTTGAATGTAACTTTGTTTTGCTTCTCTCCCTTGCCCTTTGAAAAGTGGACCGATTTCAAGTTCGTCTTTTCGTTCAAAGCCGAACAAATCATAAGCATATGCGTGTTGTTCGTGATAGTCAATTAGACCAACATAGGGTGGCGATGAAAATATTCCTTTAATTTTTTGTTTCTCAACAAGCTTTGCAAAATCAGGATTGAGTTTTTTAAGTCCATCTACAATATCTATGTTTCGGCTGTCTCCAGTCAAACATGTGTGAAAAGTTTCTTTCCGCAATTTATCATATTCTGCTAATCTTTTAATTGTGTCTTTAGAATATGTTCCCCACCATTTAAGAATTGAAAATAATGGTTTACACATTTTTCCGTGTTTACCACAATAATAAGTAGCTGTGATTGGCTCGAGTAAGGTCGCTAAATCTGCATGAGTAGTAGCTCTACAACTTCTAATTGTGCGACTTAGAATTACGCTAATAATTTTCTTAGTATCATGATTTTTAATTTTTTTGATTTCATCAAACACAAATTGAATTTCATCCCGGATATGTTGAGTATACCATTTGTCAAGGAATGAATCTTCTTTATCTTGACGCAATTTAATTTTATATTCCTTTACGAGATTATTGAATGTTGGTAAAAACTCCTTTTCCTTTTCTGCACCATAAGTCTTTTCGTCAATTTCCTTGCGTTTTACTTTGTATTTGTATTCAGGAACTGGAAAATACTTATTATTGAAAACATATAACTCTTTTAAAAGACGGTCTTCAAATTCAAGAGTTTTATGGTCTGCTAAAAATAGTTTTAATGCCTTAGAAATTCTGTTTATTTCAGTTTGAACATCAACAAGCTTATATTTTGTAACCTTACAATTTCCAATTAGAGCATTGAAAGCAGAAACGTCATTTCCAACGGCATGAATCCCTAACTCACAAGCCTGAACCATTGTTGTTCCACTACCTGAGAATGGGTCGTAAACAATGTCGCTAGGTTTGAAATAAACTTCCTTCTTGAATTTGTCTGTATGATTGTCTAGAAAATACTCAACTAATTGGGGAATAAACTTTCCTTTATATGGATGAAGTCTGTGAACGTGTTTTGTCGTCTCAGCCTCTTTGAATTGTTCAAACGATAATGCCCAATTTAAATCTTCGCCAAGTTGTTCTTTCCATTTTTCTTGTCTTGATTTCTTTTGGTCTTTATAATAATCAATTAATTCCTCTTTAATGACTTGTGTTGAGCCGTTGTCTTCTATTTTTTTTATTCGGCCATATTGGATTAGATATGAAATATTGGAAGTAGTAACATTCTTTTCCAAATATTCACTAGCCCATTGGCTTGCCTCTTTAATTGATAATAGTTCTGCCATTTTATTTATTTTTTTGTTACTCCGTATTTAATTGTTTTTTCAGCAACTTTTAGTGCTTGAAGCCCTAAGTTTTCGTCTTTAAGTTCATAAAGAATTTTCTCACTTAAATATTGAACTATCAGGGATTCCTTGTTGATTTCAAGAATTTCAGCCAACTTATTAATTTGTTCTCTTGTCGCTTTTCTTTCGCCTCGTTCTATTTTACTAAGTATAGCTGTATCTACGTCTAGTTGAGCAGAAACGTGTCGCAATAGCAATCCTTTCTTTTCTCTACTTTCTCTTAGTATTTCTCCTGTTGTTTTCAAATTTGAAATAATTAACTTGACAATATTTGTCAAATATAAAACTTTTAACTTAGTAATGAACAATAAAAAATAGAAACTTTTCAACATTAATGTAGTCTCTTTTTTTTAAGGGTGGAGGTTGGGCTTGGGTGCGTAGGCAAAATGAAGGCTCTTTTGGCTTTGCGAAGCGTTGGCTTCTGTGTCGGGCAAAGACAAATGTGCCTGAATGTGCGGAGGGATTTCATTTTCTTTGTCTTTATGCAGCAAAAATTTCATTGTCATTATGTCGTTGTCTTTTTTCTTCGGCTTGCTTGTAACGAGTGGGTGCAGGCACTGTTGCCTGTGTTGCGCCTGCGGCAGGCAATATGTGCTTGCACTTTGTTGGTTGTAGGTTTTCGTTTCGTGCTTCTATTTTTATTCTCGTCTTCTCAATCTAAACTCCTTTTGGTTCTGTTTTCTTATCGCGAATGCGTTTTTTTTCTTAAACTTGCAACCAACGAGTGGATAGTCGCCTAATGGCGACTATATCGCCCATGGCTTTGCTGTCATCATTATTGGTCACTTTGTAATCTATTGGTAGACAATGCTTTGCGTCAACAGTGGTTTGTACATTATAAGCTACTTCGGTAATATTGTTTCGGGTAATCATTTGGCGACTCTCTGGATCGGATGTGATCACCTCAATGTTTCGTTTACTCTCCTTTTCTAAATCACGTGATGAACGTATTTTGTTCAAATATCCATATATGAACAGTTTTAGTAAGTCTGCTGGATGGTATGCAGAACGAGCATTGTCTACAAATTCCATATCAAAACCAAAATCACTTAACTTTAAACTATCCACAAAAAGGTCAATAATACGAACTTTATTATCCTTTTCTATGGTCTCGTCCAAACAACCAGTATAGATTTCAATCTGATGTCTGTTTGTGCCATTTTATAAACTTCATAAAAAACTGTGTTTAACTTATAAAGTATAAATAATGAAAATCAGACAATTAACCAAACGAAAATAAGATAAGTTATTAACAATCAGACTGTTAATAACACAGGGGAAAAGAAGCTTTTTAGACAGTCTGACGGATGGCGGTGTGGCAAGTGTGGGAGCGCATGTTACGTTTTCGTCCCCCGACGAAAACGCCCGAGCGAACGAAACCGCTCCGAAGTTCTAACGTCAACCCACATTAACTACACCCCTTATTATGCTCCGTAAATTTTTGACTCAATCAATTCATAGTTAAAAATGCACTTATTTAACCATCTCAATATGTCTTCCCTTTCACATATCCTTTCTGTTATCCAATCAATACCAATTACTTTGTTTTCTAAATCTGATTCCCCTTTGTGAATTATATAACCATCTATGATAGACTTGCTTACATCTTTAAGTTTTATTTGAAGCCAATGGGTTCCTCTTTTTATTCCTTTAAATTCTTCATTAAGAATTATTTTTAAGTCGTAATCCTTAAGAGTACTCCCTCTAAAAGATGAGCACAAAGAGTTTTTATTGGTGAAAATTAGAAAAATTAATGTTTCAAATTGAGTAGGGGAAAGGTAATTGCAATAATTATTCAGGTCTACTCTTATTGGTTTATTTGATATTAAAGCATTTGCATATTCTTCTGCTCCATTTTTAAGTTCAGTTAAAGTTTTTCTATTATAAGCTTGATTACTATTGATATTTGAGAAAAATTCTGGATGCTCGATTTTTTTTAAGATTTTTATTCGCTCTGCTTTAATTGATTTAGGCAAAGATTCAATGATTGTGTTATCTTTTTCTTTGAAGTTTATATATTCAGAAGGTCCATTATAAACATCTAAATCAACTGCTTTAAAACAATAGATATATTCTTTATGGAAAACCCAAAAATATATGGTTTTATCTAATTGTTTAAGTCCAAAGAATATATCTACTTGGTCTCTTCTTAGATAATTTGAAAGATTTTTTTCACCAATATTATGAGGATAATCTTCTTTTTTCCAATCACCGTAATAAATTGATAAATCAATATTAGGGCTATTCTTTTCAAGCCAAATATCAATTCCCTTATTACTAATCATATATTTAAAAAAGTAGTGTTTCATTCTCTTGTTTTATGAATGCCCCAACCTTCCGAGGCTATCAAAATGTAGCGGTTTTAATCCCCTTTTCCCTGTCACCTCACCGCAAAGTTAATTAATATTTTTGAAGTTCCAAGTTGCTTTCTCACCCGCCATTATTCATAGCCTTTGCTGTGCAGCTGGGCTTTGTCTGTCGTTTCCTTGTGCGGACGGTGGAGGGCAAGCTCTTCCCGCTCTGGCTTGCTTTTCACGGTGCAAAAACGGGATGTGCTGCAATGTGGGATGACTTCGGGCTGTTGTTTTTCATTTTTGTTTTCTATTTGTCTTTTTTAGCCTTGCTGCAAAAAAAATTAATAAGTCTGACTTAGTGGAAAAATGTCATTCCTTAGAGAATTAACCTCTAGCTGGTCATTATGAAAAACTAATGGCCTAGCCGAAACACCGAAATGGCCAGTAATTGTTCAACAGTCCATTCTAAAAAAACAATTCCATTCTTGACTTTAGGAAATCATCTTTTGAATCATCTCCTTAATCAATTCACCGCCTGTTAGACCTGTAGAAGTGTCTAATCCTTTCGATTTTAAATCATATTCACGAAGAATTGAGATGCAATTCAGAGTTCTGTTTAAGGTGAAAAAACGGGCTGCACTAAAATATTCGTCAACAAAATAGGGACTTGTTCCAAGTGCTTTTGCAACGGACGATTTTGATTTATCGGTGCAATAGTGAAACCGCAGCATCCGTTGAAAATAGGGAAAAATCATGGGAATAATTTTCTGCGGAGGATTCTCTTTTGGATTGGCTTCAAAATATTTAATAATGGAGTAGACTTTGTTTAGTTTTTGCTCGCTCAGTGCTTTCGTCAATTCAAATGCATTAAAATCCTTACTTATTCCAATGTTTTGTTCAATAATGCTGGGCGTTATTTTACCTCCTTGAGGAATGATAATAAACAGCTTTTTCAATTCATTGGTAATATTACTGAGGTCATTCCCAATAAAAGAGGCCAATATCTGAGCTGATTTTGAGTCAATTTCGTATCTCTTTTTGCGGCAATAATCAATTATCCAATCGGGAATTTTTTCTTCTCTAATTTTTTCAGAGGTGAAAACAACTCCGTTTTTCGCAATTGTTTTATAAAAAGTCTTTCGTTTATCCGCTTTTTTGTATTTGTAACACATTACAAAAATGGTGGTTGGATCAGGATCTTTAAAGTAGTTTTCCAACTCGTCAAATTTTTGAAAAGATTGTGCTTCTTTTAAAATTACCAAATTGTAATTTGACATCATTGGATATCGTTTTACTGCGGAATAAATTTCGCCGGTATTGGTGTCTTTGCCATAAAGAATGCTCAGGTTGAAATCTTTCTCCGATTCATCCAAAATGGTCTCTTCCATATAGTCGGAAATCAAGTCGATATAGTAGGCTTCTTCGCCATCCAGCAAATAGAGTGGGGCGTAAGTCTTGTTTTTTATTTGTTGAAGAATTTCAATATATGTAGCCATAATAATTAATCGTCAAAACGTAAGTGCTTAACAGTGTTACCGTTATGAATAAGTTGTTTTAGAGATTCGATGCCGATGCGAAGATGTGTTTCTACATATTTTTCGGTTACAATTCGGTCGCTCGCTTCTGTTTTTACTCCTTCATACATCATGGGTTGATCCGAAACTAGGAGCAGAGCACCAGTAGGAATATGGTTTGCAAAACCAACGGTAAAAAGAGTGGCCGTTTCCATGTCGATGGCAATGGCACGAATGCGCTTCAGATACTCTTTAAATTCATCGTCGTGTTCCCAAACTCTGCGATTGGTTGTGTATACGGTGCCTGTCCAATAGTCAAGACCATTGTCGCGAATGGTGGTAGATATGGCTTTTTGCAAACTAAAAGCAGGCAAAGCTGGAATCTCTGGTGGTAAATAATCATTGGAGGTTCCTTCGCCACGAATTCCCGCAATGGGCAAAATTAAATCGCCAACATCGTTCTTCTTGAGCGCTCCACATTTGCCCACAAACAAAACAGCTTTCAAATCAGTGGCAGCAAGCAAATCCATGATGGTTGCTGCATTTGCACTTCCCATCGAAAAATCAACAATGGTAATGTCACCAAATGTTGAAGAAGGCATGGCCGAATCCAAACCTTTTATGGGGACATTGTGCCAACTAGCAAAGAGTTTCACATAATGCCTGAAGTTTGTTAATAAAACATATTTGCCAAACTCTTCAACAGATTGACCTGTATATCGTGGTAACCAATTCCTTATAATATCTTGTTTTGTTTTCATGGTATATGATTTTTGCAAAAATACAAATTTATCACACATAAATTTTCAAAAAAACAATTTTATGAATTTGTAATTTTAAGGCTTCGATAATAAATCTAAAAAACTTATTTAGGCTTGGAAACCCCCTGACCCGTCATCCGTCACCCTGAACGGTCATCCGTGTCATCCTGAACAGTCACCCTGAACTTGTTTCAGGGTCAGGATCTGTTTCAGAATCAGGGCGTCATCCGTGTCATCCTGAACAGTCACCCTGAACTTGTTTCAGGATCTGTTTCCATGGTCATTCCGAACTTTTTTGCAGTCATCCTGAACTTGTTTCAGGATCTCTCGTTACTGCAGTTTCAGGGGGTCATCCTGAACAGTCATCCGTGTCATCCGTCACCCTGAACTTGTTTCAGGGGGTCATCCGTGTCATCCGTCATCCTGAACTTGTTTCAGGATCTGTTTTTGTTTCAGGATCTGTTTCAGGGTCAGGATCTCTCGTTACTGCAGTTTCAGGGGGTCATCCTGAACGTCATCCTGAACTTGTTTCAGGATCTGTTTCGGAATCTCTTGTTACAGTAGTTTCAGGGAGGATCAGGGCATAAACCATCAAAATGACATCTCCGAGGTCAAATCTTTATAGAAAAAACTTGCCTCACAATCCCAAACTATTGTTTTTAAACCTCCTTTAAACAAATACCACAAATTTATGTTTATACCTAATAAGTTCATCTTTTGAATTGATAAAATCAAACCTTATGCTAATTCTTTTATCTCCAGCCAAAACAATTAAATTTGATAAATATTCAACCTCTTTGCCCACTTCTATTCCCGAATTTTCGAAGCGAACCGATTTTCTAGTGAAACATCTAAAGGAGATGAAAATTGAGGAAATTCAAGCCTTGATGGGAATCAGTCGTTCTCTTGCGGAGCTTAATTATGAACGCTTTCAAGTTTATTCTTCCCAGCATAGTCCCCTGAATGCACAACCGGCTCTTTTAACATTTATGGGCGATGTCTATACAGGAATGGAGGCTTGGAGTTTTTCGGAAAATGAATTAAAAGAAGCTCAAAAGAGACTCCGAATTTTATCAGGATTTTATGGTGTTCTTCGTCCTTTGGATTTGATGCAACCTCATCGTTTGGAAATGGGAACACCTTGGAATGTAGATAAATATAAAAATTTATACGAGTTTTGGAAAGATGATGTGACTCAAAACTTGAAAAATCTTCTAAATGAATTAAAAACGGATCTTATATTAAATTTAGCCTCCAATGAGTATTCTAAAGTTGTTGATTTCAAGGCTCTGGGAGTTAAGCTTGTGTCGCCTGCATTTAAACATCTAAAACAAAATGAATATAAGATTGTCAGCTTTTGGGCAAAAAGAGCCAGAGGGCTGATGGCAAGATACGTTATTAAAAACAATATAACGAATGAAAATGATTTGTTGGGCTTCGATTCTGAATCTTATTTTTATCTAAAAGAGATTTCCGAAAAAGATAAACCAACTTTTAGTCAGGTATTCTAAAAACTTTTCCACGACCTTGTCTTCTTATTTTAACAGAACTTCGATGTGATCTCCTGTTTTGGAAAGGATTTTTAGAAATATTTCCATTGTGTCTTACTTTGCGATACTCTTTGCCTGTATTGTCGCTCATGGCTTCAAAGTTGTTATGTCTACTTCCTCGATTCCCCTTCTTGGGAAAATCGAAAACGTAGGTAACCCCAAGCGTTGTTAGCGAATAGCCTTCAAAATTGCGTTTATTGCTTACTTCACCATCGAGCCAGTCGCTTGAAGCTGAGCGCATATTGGTTTCCAAAGTAAATCGCCAGTTTTTATTAAGATTGTAGTTGATTCCCGTTCCAAATGGAATAACCATGGTCATAAGTCGGCGATTGGAATTAAAATTTAATGAATCGAAAGGAGCATATCGAATTATTTCGCCCGAATTTAAAGAATACAAGGTGCTGCGAAAGCTCAAAACTCCGATTCCCGCATATACATACCAATCCCAAGGTGATTTATGATTCCAATCGAACACATCAACCAAATCAACCGCCAAGGTGATATTGAACTCTCTGTTGCTCGAAGAAAATTGCTTTTTGTCAAAATCAGAGGTTCCCACCATTTGACCATATATAAACTGTGAACGGAAGGAGAATTTGTTGTTAAACTCTTTTCCTATCCATCCACCATACATCACTTTCCGGTCTTTGTAGTACGATTCCTGAAAAGGACCACCGGGTAAAAAATGGTTTCCATTATCGGTAATGTCGCCCCAAAAAGCATTGTAGCCAGCGTGAGCCCCAAAAAACCATTGTTGATGTTTGCGATAGTTTTGACCACTTAGTGTAGTTCCAAAAATCAAAAACAGTAGCAGAATGATGTTATTGCGTAATCCCATAAAAATTATTGTTGTTTTTGAATCATTCCGTCTTTGAATATCGGAATAACAGGTGTTTTGTCAGCGGTAAAGCAATATTCAATAACATCGTCAAGTTCTAGTTTGCGTAAACGTTTGCGGTGACTGCATTTTTCAACATATCCTAAAATGTCTTTTTTGGCTATCGACCATAAGTCCATCGCAGCGTGGACACTATCGCAATCGGTAGTGTAATCTCCAGATTCAAGCAGTCTTTCGCAATATGCTCCTGCAATAATTGCATCTTCTAAACTAAATTTACCTTTCCATCCCGAACACAATAATACAACAGATTCATCCTGTGTTTTTAAATATTCGCAAATAACAGAGATGTTGGTATATGCTCCAATCAATATTCGAGAGTTAGATTCCGAAACTTTTTCGATGGCAATGGTGCCATTGGTCGTCGAGTAGGCAATGGTTTTGCCGCTTAAGTCGTTTTCGATAAAGCTGAGTGGTGAGTTGCCAAAGTCGGCAAAATCAACTTTTATTCCTTCGCGTTCCGAAGCTATCAAATATCCGTTTTCTTTGAATCTCTTCAACTCTTCAATTTCCGCAACTGGAATAATCCCTTTCACTCCCGTGTAAATGGCAGTAGTCATGGCCGTAGTTGCTCTTAATATGTCCAAAACAACAACTTGATGTTCGTCATTATGACCGTAGTTATATAAGTCGGGGGAAAAGATTACTTCTAAAGTTTTCATCGGTTTTTTTCATTGTTTGATTATGCAAAAGTACTCTTTTTTTTGTTCCAAATGCTACTTATTCTGTTTGTTCTTGGTTTTTGTTAAGGTTTTGATTTTCATCTCTTTTCATTCTCTTCAATAATCCCTCTGGATCAGTATTAGCAATGGTGTGAAATTCTTCTACTATCTCTTCTAACTCTTCACATGTGTATGTGTTATGCAAAATTTCGATATATTTCTTCTTTATTTCAGGTTCATGTTCGTTGATATAATCAAAATAACCAAATTTCAAATATCTACCTAAATATGTAACATGTTGTTCCTTGTATGGGAATTTAATTTGAAGTGCATAATTTAAATCGTGAATTTTGCCCCCTTGTGCCTCCATGTCTGATTTGCGAACAAACAAGCACAGTGTGTCTGATAAAAAGAATTTTGGATATAAATCTTCTGTTATCTCTGATTTTGTTTTCATAATTGATTTATATTTAATATCATTTCATTCAAAAGTAAATTTAAGGTCTGAATTAGAATGTTCGATTAAAAGGCATCTCAGCTTTAAGAATTAGAAGTTTAAATTTCGTAAAATAATGATTCGAAAGGCTAACATAAAGAAGTTTACCAACATCCCAAACAGACATTAATTGGTAACGTTAATAGTCCCACTTCCATGATACGAATAATAATTTCCGTCATACATGGCATCGGCACTCACTACTCCAATTCGGAAACTGCCCGAAGAGACCACTCGAACCACATAATAAAAGTTTTTAATTCGACTGTTTACTGTTGTAAAATAGGTGATTTGATCATCTCTAATATTCATGTGGTCTGCATTTGACTTGTCCTTAATCCATGTAAAATCTCGTTCCGTATTGATTCTGGGATTTTCTATCTCGAAACATGCAGGAAGCTTGTCGTTGATGGCAACATTGTCGATGCGGCTTTGATCCAGAGAAACTACACTGATGCGAACCACCAACAGATCATTGGATTTTAGATTGAAATTGGTGATTTGTTTCCCAAATCGGTCAAAAATAGTGCGGCGAACGGCCATGTAGTTGTCTTTTTCTTCTACTTTTCCATCTCTACTAAAACCTTCAGCTTGATAGAAATAATAAAGCTTGCCACCTCCTTGTTTGTTTATATTTAATTTGCTGTTGCTAATCTCTTCAGTTATGCTAATTTCTTCATTATCAAAATTGTAAGTAGTGTTATTTGCCAATTTAATTTGTGCTTTAACGGAGTTTTTCATGTTGGCTTTGGCAATGTTTCCTAGAGCCAAAAGAGCAAAAGCTCGATCGTTTGTCGAGAGCCATTTACTGCGTTTTAAATCATTGGAAAGTTTTTGACTCAACAATGGAATTTGTACACTATTCGGATCTGTTTTGTGTAAAGTGAAAAGAACCAGTGCCGAATTTCGGATGGGAGAGTTGAAACTTCCAGATTGTTCTCGAACAGCCATAGGGTATGTGTATTTAGCGGGCAATAATTCTCTGAAAGTACTCTTGTTGCCACTAAATGCATAGGCTGCAGCCAATAAATATTTCCCCTCTTCGGTCAAATTCTGATATTGTGTTCGGTAATAATTAAGCAAGGAGATGTTTTTTGATCCTGCCAAAGCACATACAAAAATAGAGTAGGGAGCCTCCTGAGTGATTAAACTTTGTTGATAACTTCTTCCCGAACCATCCGTAAAATAATACTCTTGCATGTTTTTTTCTTTGGATTTTTCTTCAAGATAGTTGACTGCATTTTTAATCACAGACATATTGACGTCAAAACCTTCATTTCTGGCTTCAATCAAAAAATGAGTAGCATATGCTGTAGCCCACCAATGAGGCGAATCAGAACCACTCCAGTACAACATTCCACCGCTATATTGCTGCAAATTCTGCACTTTGTAAATTACTTCTTGCACAATATAATCGGGATTCCAATTCATATTTTTATTTTCATGTCCTATGGCTTTTGCCAAATCACGATAGTAAAGCAATGGAAATGCAGTGGAAACCACTTGTTCTAAGCAACCATAGGGATAATTAATCAATTCGCTTAAATCTTTTGAAAATTCTGTAATGGGTGATTTGCTGAATACCAATGTGTTGCGAACACTGTTTTGAATAAAGTTTCCTCCAATGCTGATGGTCTCATTCTCTTTTTCTACAACCCCCGAAGTGAAATATTTTACAAATCCAACGGAAGGGCGGACGGGAACGTAAATCTCTTCGATGTAGTTTTTGCCACCTTGAGTCACCGTTGTGGTGAATAATGCCTCTCCCATATTGGGCAAGGCTTTGGCTTTGAAAACAACTCTGTGTTCAGAATTTGCAGGAATACTGGCTTTAAATTCTTTCTCGCCACTAATGCTTACGGGGCCTTTGACGGTGAGACGAATGCTTACATCAGCAGCCGTTTTGGTGGTGTTGCTTAACGTAACCGGAATATTGATGTGGTCGTTGGGAGATAAAAATCGAGGCAATGCAGTGCTGATGACAATGGGATCAGCTACGGTGATATTGGTTTCTGACGAACCGAAATGGCGTCCTTTCCACGAAACGGCCATTACTCGCAAACTTCCCGAAAACTGCGGAATGTCAAATGTAAAGCTGGCTTTTCCGTTGGTGGTCGGCAAAATGCCACTCCACAAAGAAATCAGCTTAATTCGCTTGTTGGTAAATGGATTGACGCGTTTCCCTAATTCAATTGCTAAATCGCCACCAGTGGAGGATAAAAAGCGCTTCAATTCAGGAAAAATGCGAGCGTATAAATCGTAACTCTTTACCTCTAAGGCTCTCTTTTGATAGAAATAATCAAATGGATCGGGAGTTTTGTAATTATTCATTTGCAAAATTCCTTCATCCACCACCGCTATTGTTACCTGGGCGCCAGGCTGAGTGCTCACTTCAACGGTTTGGCGACTGCGCGACATAACAGATGCTGGAGCTTTGATGGTCGGTTTTATTTGATATGCTTTGTTTTCAACTCCCAAAGAGGCATAGCCATGGGCAACCGTTAGCGGAATGTCGTTGTTGCTCAGCGGACGGATAGCGGTTGCAGAGATGTAAATATTGGGCAAATGCGATTCGTTGATGTCTAATGTCATTTTTGCTGCTTTGTCAACAATCGGTAAAACTTTGTATTCTACAACATCAGCACGCTCGATCGTGACAATTAGTTTTCCTGAAAATGGACACTTGAAAAGCAATTCTGCTTTGTCTCCAGTAAAATAACTCTCTTTATTTTGTTCAATGATAATCTCTCCATCTTTGTCCACTTCAAAGCTCGAAAAATCTGTATCACCGGCTCCATAAGCCCAGAATTTGCGACCTACATAGCCATGTTCTCGGTTGCCATAAACTTTTATTTCGTATTCCGCTGATACTGGTGGAGTGAAATCAAGTGAGGCAATTCCATTGACAAAATTGACGCTTTTGTTTAATACTTCAATTTCGCGTTTGTTCGAATTGTATTGATAACTCGATCCACTGCGTTGAATCACACTATGATACTCATTCCGAATGATAATTACCTGAGCATTTGAAGATACTGCTTTTTCATCTTTGTTTAATGCTACAAAGTTTAACCTCATGGGCTTACGTGTGTTTACGTAACTATCGAAATGTTTTATTCCAAAAAACACATCTTGTGTAGGCACTTTAAAAGAGGTGTGACGGTTGATGGGGCGATCGTTTTCGTCAAAAACAGTCGTGAAAATGGTCCCTGAAAGCATTCCAATTCCTTGAAGATCTGGTATAGAAAACGTTTCTGAGGCTTCTCCTTTTTTATTGGTTTTGGTCTCCTTTACCGTATTGTCAATATTGAAATTCTGAGGAATAGAGATGTCAAAATTATAATCTTTGTATTTTTTTGGAGCAAAAATTGATCTGCGTAAGGACATCTCATTTTCTACTTTTCGACCGCTTGCTGGAGTTCCAAAAAAGTTTTCGGCCACTATTTCAACTTTGAAAGATTCTTTGGGCTTGAAATCGGTTTTTGGTAATTTTACTTTTACCGAAATTCGGTCGGGCATAAATTCTTCGCACGAAAAACGGTAGCTGTTGTATAAAACATCGTTGCCCGAATAAACTTCAATCGTATACGTACCTGTTAGGGCTGCATCGGGGAGTTTAAAAGCGATTTCGCTTGCTCCTTCCAAATTGCTTGTTTTGCGGAAAGAGGTGAGAAGACGGCCACTGGGATTTACAATCCTGAATTTTAATGGAATGTTATCGGGAGTTTGCCAATTAAGGGTTCTTAAAATTGTATTAATGTAAAC
>JAVEPM010000072.1:0-15716 GCA_034008115.1 Methanolobus sp. | reverse complement strand
GCGCTCATTGCTTCAGATGCTGCTATTACATGAGGAAGGAAAAGTGTTCCTGCTTCGAACTGGTCTCCTACTTCATTCATTCCAGCGGTGAATCCATCCTGAATAAGATCAACAGGATCTACACCTGTATCCAAAGATTCCTGTGCTACTGCTTCACATGCATCATTGTCAAAATCTAAAACCGCTGCTTTTGCTTTTGCGATAATCTCTTCTTTAGTTGCCATTTTTTGTACCTCCATTCAATTATTTTGCTATTCGCTGCATGAATTCCTTGTCTTTTCTTACAACAAAATTATTCATCTCTTTCACAATATCTCTATCCATGCCGCAGGGGTCATGGTTCTCCAGAATCCACTCCACTTTTTCATGTGCTAAGTCCACTGCTGTTTTAGAACCCTGTTTCTCCCAGGGACCTCGCATATTCCTGTCAAAAGTCAATGGGTTTGACTGTCCTGCAATTCCTTCACGGGTGGAGGCCAGAGATAGATAATGTTTTCCAATGCCTACCTTTTTGATATCATCTATACAGATGTTCTCTTCGGTGATATTGAGTCCTTTGAGAATATGCTTCATGGAACCAAAAATATCATTGTCTATTACAAGTTGCTCAAGTGACATGGTCATACCGCCATCAAGAACACCCCCCATCATAATAAGATTTGCACCTGCGAGTGCGGGCAACATTGCCAGACCTCTCTCTGCACCGGTTTGTATATCAGGGATCTTACTGTCAGTCCACCCTGCCATAACAGAAGCAGTCGGTATTTTATAATACTGTGCAAGCTGTGCAACAGCAGAACTCAAAAGTGCAAGTTCTGGAGAACCTACGGCTGCAGTCCCAGATTGCAGGTCCATAATAGTATTGGCACAACCATAAAGTACTGGAGCTCCCCTGTTTACGAGCTGTGACAGGGTCATGCTTGCAAGAATTTCTGCATTCTGTGTTACAAGAGTGCCAGCAAGGGTCACAGGGCCGGTTGCACCTGCAAGAGCCATGCTAATTACATGTGAAGGAATCATATTCTCTGCACATTTGATGGTAAGTTGCGTCACATTATTGGAAAGCTCCAGAGGACTTGTGGTGCAATAGCATAGCTTAATAAGTGGCCTTTTTCTGGCCATCTCCTCATCTCCTCCGTATGCAATCTTGTTCAGCTCGTTATAATCTTCGAAACTCGCTTCTTCAGGGCTTCCATAGGAGGTTGGTTTGGTTGTATTGATAAGAGATGTTGACAATTCGTGCAGGTCTCCTCTTCCCTTCTCCATCCAGTCCACAGCTGTAACCGTAGGATCAGTAACATCATAGTTGTCACACCAATCAGCGATAATCATACTCTTACGAAGGTCTTCTTCTGTTGTTGGTCTGATGGATGTACTACCATCCTTTGAATAATCGAGCATCTGGACTCCCACGCCAAACGGGCCCCAATGTACTGAAGGACCTGCACGAAGCATAACGTCTTTCTTTTTGTCCAATGCTGCAAGTCGTACTTTACTTGGGGTGTATCTGATGGCATCTATAATCAAATGTTCAGGTATCTTCACTATACCTGTTTTATAGTCAACATCACATCCTGCCTCAGCGTAAATATTCTGGGCTTCAGCATCTTCTGTGTATACTCCTATTGTTTCAAGAATTTCAAAAGTTGCCTGTGTGATGAGATCCATATCAGCCTTAGAGAACATATCTAAACCAATCCTCTCTTCTTGAGTTATATTATTATATCTCATATTCAAGCACCTCTCATGAATTCGTTATCTTTTATTGCAACAAATGTGTTCAGATCCTGCACTATGTCAGCATCAAGGCCACAGGGGTCATGGTTTTCAAGAATCGACATTACTTTTTCATGTGCAACCGTTGCAGCATCTTTTGCACCCTGGAGCTCCCATGTGCCACGCATGTTCCTGTCAAAAACCAACGGATTGAACTGAGTAGACATGCCGTTACGTGTTGAAGCTAATCCAAGGAAATGTTTACCAATACCGATCTCTTTGATATCATCCATCAGAAGATCCGCATCTGATATCTTTACTCCCCCAAGAAGGCGGTTTATCATTGCAATAATATCATTATCAATAACAAGCTGCTCTAAGGAGACCGTCTGACCCATCTCTAACATGCCGCTACCATATATCAGGTTTCCACCTGCGAGTGCAGGCAACATTGCACTCATGCATTTTTCAAATCCGGCCTGTTCATCAGGCACCTTACTATCAGTCTACGAACCTGCAATATCAGTGCATGGGATATTATAATACTCGCATAGTTGTGCAGCAGCAGCACTAATAAGTGCCATCTCTGGAGCACCGACCGCAGCCGTCCCTCGCCTCTGGTCCATGATAGTAGTGGAGCAGCCATATGTAACAGGAGCACCTTTATTTACAATCTGGGCAAGAGCGATACCAGCCAGAACCTCTGCATTCTGAACCACCAATGTTCCTTCCAGAGTGATAGGCCCGGTACCTCCGGCCATTGCCATACTCAGAACACAATTTGGAATATTGTGTCGTGCCGATTTTATTGCTATTTGTGAACCAACATCGCAAATCTCAAGAGGACTTGTTGGACAATAGCACATGTTGATAAGAGGTCTCTTTATAGCCAGTTCCTCATCCCCGCCATAGACCATTTTTGTAAGCTCAAAATAGTCATCAAATCCATCAGGATCCGGTTCACCATAAGTAAATGGTTTAGTAGTATTTGACAGAGCTACGGCAAGTTCATGAAGGTCGTTTCGTCGTCCTTTTCCTACAATATCTACTGCTGAAACAGTAGGATCAGCAACATTGTAGCTGTCACACCAATCACAGATTGTCATGGACTTTTTCAGATCTTCTTTAGTTGAGGGGCGCACGGTGTGTTTCCCGTTCACATCATATTCAAAAGACTGAATTCCTACGCCAAAAGGCGCCCAGTTCACAGCACCTCCAGCCTCTACGATAACATCCTTCTTTTTGTCAATTGCTGCAAACCTGACCCTGCTGGGTGCGAATCTTAATGCGTCGGTCACCACATATTCGGGGATTTTTACGACACCTAATTCATAATCAACATCACAACCGGCTCTATCATAAAGCGCCAGTGCTTCAGGGTCACTAATCCCAATACCAACATTTTCAAGAACATCAAATGTAGCCTGAGTTATGTGGCGGACATCTTCTTTAGATAACATTCCCAGTGATAGACCATCGAGCTCACCTGCATAAGAAGACTCATATAAATTCATACTTATACCTCATGTTTTAGTATCCATTTTATTCAATTTACTGCTAGGTCAATTGAGAATGGCTTCTTACTTGTGGTATAGTACCAGTAAATCCTATATGATCTATTATATATAAAATTTGTTGTCGATAGAGTGTTTTTATATATAATTCTTTTGGTAAAATAACAAATATTATAAATAAAGTAATTTGTATTAGATGGAATGTGGTAGAAGAGATAATTTATATAGAAATAACAAATCTAGAAGATAGTATTTGAATAATCACATTTAAAAAATAAAAAACTCAGAAAATAGAGTGATAGAAGATGACTGAAATTATACACTGGGCAGATGTCATTGCTGAAGAAGCAGCAAAAGGCGGCAAGAAGCATCTGATATCTACAGGAATTACACCATCTGGCCATATCCATATCGGCAACATGAGGGAGGTCGTAACAGCTGATGCAGTATACATGGCAATGCAGAAAGCAGAAATAGATGCTGAATTCATATTCATGGCCGACAACTTCGATCCACTTCGTAAGGTATATCCTTTCCTTCCGGAAAGCTATGCTGAACACGTAGGAAAACCAATTTCCGAGATCCCATGCCCGTGCGGAGAATGTGAAAGCTATGCAGAACACTTCCTAAATCCTTTCATCGAAGGTCTTAAGAAACTTGGGATTTACCCGAAGATCTACCGTGCAGATGAGCTTTACAAGAGTGGAAGATTCATCGAGACCATCAAGATCGCCCTGATCAAAAGGGATGGCATCGCAAAGATATTCAAGGAAGTCTCAGGAAAGGATGTTGCACCTGAATGGAGCCCATTCAACCCTATCTGCCAGGAATGTAAAAAGATAAACACAGCGATAGTTACCGGATTCGATGCAGATACTGAGACTGTGGACTACAAATGTTCCTGCGGTCATTCTGGCACGGTCTCAATGGCAGGAGGCGGAAAGCTTACCTGGCGTGTGGACTGGCCTGCAAAGTGGAAGATGCTTAATGTAACTGTGGAACCTTTTGGAAAAGACCACGCTTCAAGAGGTGGTTCGTATGATACGGGCCAGGCCATATCAAAAGAGATATTCGGATATGAGCCTCCACATCCAGTAGTCTATGAATGGATCATGCTTGGTCAAAAAGGTGCCATGTCATCGTCAACAGGTGTTGTTGTTTCCATTTCAGATATGCTTAAGGTAGTCCCTCCTGAGGTACTGCGTTACCTTATCATCCGCACAAAGCCTGAAAAGCATATAAGGTTCGACCCGGCATTACCGCTGCTCACACTTGTGGATGAGTTCGAACGCCTGCAATCAAGTGACAAGGCTACAGCATACGATAAAAGGATGATAGAACTCTCATACGCATCAGGGATTTGCCATACGGATATCCCTTTTAAGCATATGACTACAATATATCAGGTTGCAGCAGGCGATTTTGATAGAATAATGGACATTGTCAAAAGAGTGGGCTATGATACTTCAAATGAGAAGTGCATACGTGAACTTACTGATAATGTCGGAAACTGGCTTGAGATGTATGCTCCTGACAATGCAAAGTTCAGTGTACAGGAAGGAATATCTGTAAATGCTGCAAATCTCAGTCCCTTCCAGAGAGCTTTTCTGAACTCATTCTCAGAGATGCTGGAAAAAAGTGCTGAATTGACAGGTGAGGACTATCATAACCTGGTATATTCCTCAAAGGAAGCTGGTTCTGAATTAAATACAATGATAGCCGCTGCAATGGACTTAAGCCCGGAGTCATTGGAAGTAAATCCCAAGGAACTCTTCAAGGCAATATACATCTCTGTACTCGACCAGGCATCAGGTCCAAAGGCAGGCTGGTTCCTTTCTTCACTTGAGAAGGACTTCCTTATCAAACGCTTTAGGGATGCAGCAGCATACAGACCCTGATCATGGAAAACAGTTCTTTCCCGGGCAATAGTTCAAAGTCTCATTTCTTTGCCTGGGATGAAGAATACAAACATGTGACATGGGGCGGTCCCAGGTCGATATCAATGCTTGAGGACTTGGTAGTCCCTTCATCCTGTGTGCTTGATCTTGGTTGTGGAAATGGTAGATTCCTTCTTCCTCTGTCCCGCAAATATGAGTCGGTGGGTACTGATGTGTCAGCAACTGCTATTAGCAGGGCTCGCTCTTACCTTTCTAAGAACAGTAGTAAGGATAATTTGCAGGCCGAATGTCTTGTATCGAGCATAAATTCTCTTCCTTTTTCTGATGATTCCTTTGATGCTGTTCTTTGTCTTGGTGTCGTTCAGCATCTGCTGGAGGGGGAAAGGCAGATGGCAATAACTGAGATCAAGAGGATCATGAAAGATGGATCTATTCTTGTCATTGAAGTTTTCGGGACCGGGGATATGAGATATGGTGGCAACGAGATCGAAAAAAATACATTCTCCAGGAAAAGTGGTATTATATACCACTACTTTAGCAAAGAGGAGCTTTCATCTCTGCTCTGCGGATTTGAAATTATAGAAATGAATGATATTATTTCAGAAAAAATATTCGGTGGCAAACCGCACAGGCGCCACCATATAAGGGCAATAGCCCGTCTTTAGAATGCAATTCCAAAATAGCTTAATGCAATTATCAGCAATGCACCCACCACGCCTGCAATTGCACAGATCAGGATGACTATCCAGTCGTAAGCAATTTCCAGTCCTAATGCCAGGTTTCCTATAACAAGCACTATAAGCCCCATGATAGTGTTTATTACCATGTTCTTTGCAGTCTTTAATACCTTCCAGAGAAGAATTGCAGCTATGATAGCTACTATGAGAATTACTATTTCAGTTACCATGATCACCTCTTTTATATTACGATGATAAGTATTTAATTGTTACTTCAAAATCATGGCTCGTTTAAGGAGGTCAATGATCGGTTCCACAAATTTGATGGGGATTATTTAGTAAAATTAAAATAATAGTAAGTATTTATATAATTTATGAGATGCAAGATATCCATTCAAAAAACATCTTCCACATCCATCCATTTTGATTATCAGTATGGACTTGCATCGATGCTGTACAAACGTCTTGCCAATGCCAATATAACTCTTGCAAATGAGCTTCACAGCCACCAGGGATTCAAGTTCTATACTTTTTCCAATCTTGTGATCGAGGACAGGATTGCGGACAAAAAAGGTTTGAATTTTACCAAAGCGCATTTTTTTATATCTTCACCAGACCCTGAGTTCATTCGCAGTTTCACCGAAGGGCTGCTTATGGAACCGGAGTTTTTCCTGGGAAGGGACACAAAAGCAAATTTTGTGATAGAGAGTGTGGAAATACTGCCACAGCAGAAGTTCTACGACACCTGCACTTTCAGAACCCTCTCACCATTATATGTGAAGACCATGAGAAAAAAAGGAGATAAGCTTGCTGAGTTCGATCTCTATCCCAAGGATGCTAAGTTCTACGAGAATCTTCACACAAATCTGACTTCCAGGTATGAGGAATACTACGGACATAAGGCCGAACATGATTTTTTCGATATACTTGATGTGAATACCTTCAAACCAAAGCGTGTATCCATAGGGAACAGTTTCAGACGATGCAGCCTGTTAACGATGACACTTGAAGCAAGCCCCGAACTTGTGAAGTTTGCATATGATGCCGGCTTGGGAGAGAAGAACGCGATGGGTTTTGGGTGTCTGGAGGTGGTGGGGTGAATAGTTTCAGTAAGCTTGATAAATGTTTATGTAGTAATGTTCTGTATTCGTTAATTGTTAAATGTATTTCAGCATGTGCGGGGAAGAAAGATGTATAATTTCATTGTAAACTTATTTTCAGAAGATGACTACAGTACTTTGCTGGATACTGAGACATCAAATCAAAAAATAGGAAAAGCAAAAGCTTTGGTTATTCCTCCGAATATAACAGATGAACCATTTGTTATTGATCCTGCCAATCTTGAAGATGAATTTGATCAAAGACCTTGGCTTAAGGCGTATGGTTTTAAATATTTTAAATCAGAGTACTTTATTCGCCCAACTCATAACTCAAGTAATAACATCGGCGGGAACAACGCACTATTGAGTCATTCACTAACTCATTATAAAATAACAGATGCTTTTATTGATAAAGATCAGGATAACAAGGCCATCAAATATGCAAATAACAATATTGTCATAAAAATATCACCCGAAAAGATAGACAATTTCAAGAATTCAGTCGAGAAAATTGAGTGTTACACTCCATTTTTATATATACGTGACAACGTTGATTATGTTTTTAAAAACTTTGACACAATAAACCCTGATAATAATTTTGCTTTAGGTCTAAATGATTATATCATCTTTTTAAGCAGTGAAAAGGATACCAGTGCATATTTCAATGCTGTACTGAGTTATACGATAGATAAGCTTCTAAAGAATAAAACATTTGAAAGTGAATGTGATTGCTGTGGCTCACATGAGCAACTTTATATGTTAACTCAGGGGAATCTATTTGATCTTCAAAAGAGTAGAAAATATTTATTAAGACATCCTACTAGATATAAAACAAATTTAAAATCAAAAAACCCTGAAAATTTTAATATCTGTGGGAAATGTGCCACACAAACGTATAATTTTTTTGAATACATTAAAGCATACAAATTCTATAGGTATGTTTTCCCAATATCTATGCGTGTTACAAGTGATGATTACAGGGATTACTCTTCAAATCCACTTGGAATCTTGAAAATGTTAAGTAAATTGTATAGTTCAAATCGTTTTCAGAAGTTTGACTATGTAATGATGCTTACTGATCCTAAATTAGAAAACATCGAATTTATCTATGTAAACGATTTTGATTATGAGCTTCAAAGTGAAATACCTTTTATCAATGTTCAGGATCTGCGTATACATTCTACCTTAAGAGAATTACCATCAAAAGAAAAAGATGGAGAAATCACGCATATTCAGAATCAAAGAAACAAGTCTATTTTTTTAAGAGAGCTAAATTTGTTGTTTAATAATACTCTTGTTGGTTCGCTTTTTGAAACCGATCCTTCTAAATTGATGAAGAATCTTCATCCATTTTTAAAATTGAAGCTAATTGAGTATAATTCATTTATTCGCAATTATATTTATTTTCAAAACAACTCGTTGTTTGAAGACCGGATTTATAGTAAACTCTTCAGAGAAATTCTCTCAGAAATAATAAGAAATCCAAACTTGCGTGATGAACTAAAGATTGGGCCTAATAAAATTCGCTTTTTGCTCACTATCTATTATAAATACTTATCTATAGAACAAAATGGAGGAGATGCTATTACAGAATATATGTCACTGAAAGAAAAACTGGATGGAACTGACTCCTTTGAGATAGAAAATGATTTTGAAGCAAGTTATTGTATGGGGCAAATGTTCTATTACCTGCTTCAAGTCTCAAAAGTACAAAATAAATTAGATCTTTTTACAAAATATACTATGAATGTACATAATATGGATATGCTAAAAAAGAAGCTAATAACAGTTCTTGAAAAATATTCCCATAACGAGTATCTTGATGGAAACCGCAAGTTCCATAATATGCTTAGCAGTGTTCTTGCATTTGAATTTAGGAAATCATACGATGACAATAAGATCCCATTGTTTACAGGTTACTTTGATGACAATTATTTGTATTATGCAAAAAAGGAACAGGATGAAAGTAAATTGCAGCAGGAGGAAACAGAATGAATTATAATGGGTTAGTAGTTGTAAACGCAAAAAATGCAAGTTTTAACGCAGGTTTTGATGGCTTGCCAAGAAGATTGCCAGATGGCAGAATATTTGCTACGGATAAAGCATTAAAATATTGTATAAGAGAATATTTATCTGATAATGAAACTGTTTTTGTTCAGAGAACAAAGCAGGCACATGAAACAAAAGACGGAGTTGTTCAAAGATATCTTACTCTCAAAGAAAACTACCTGCAAAAATGCAATAAAACCTCTCTTCCAAAAAGTGAAATCGAGGTAATAAACGACTTAAAATCATTTATTGATGTTCGTCTTTTTGGTGTTGTTTTTGCAGTTGATAAGAACATTTCTATGACAGGGCCTTGTCAAATAAATTATGGCGTAAACCGCTTTGAAAATTCAAGTATCTACTCCTCTGATATACTTTCTCCATATAGGAATCAAAATGACAAGAGCAAAGATAGTCAACAGACAACCATAGGTTCAGAGTCAAGAGCAGATGATGTGTATTATGTCTATGACGTTAGTCTTAATATGAACTCTGCACAAAAACAAGGGATTGACATATCTGCTGAAGATATTGAAAAATTGAAAAATGCCCTGAAGTATTCTGTGAGTGGTGTAACTTCTACGACTATGTTTGGTTGTGAAACAGTAAGCATGATTTGGTTTGAAAATAAAGATAATCATATTTTCAACAATCTGAATTCAATGGTCAATGTGTATGAATCGGATGGAAATGTTATCGTGGATTATTCAAAAGTTCATGAAATAATTAAAGATGGAATCAATAAGGATTCACTTGAGCAATATAGCAACAAAGTTAAGAATGTTGGTCTTTCCAATGAATAATAATTATTAAAGATATTCAGGTGATATAATTGGATGCAACACTTGAATCTTTTTCATCGATAAGTAGTAAAGTCCCTGAGCAGTCAAATAAACTACTGATCTTTAGATTGCATGGGACATTTGCTCATTTTAATCAACCAATTAGCAACCGCTTTAGAAATACGTATTCTATTATTCCAAAACCACAATTATTAGGACTAATTGGTTCACTCATAGGTCTTAGTGGATATAAAAATGCAAGTACATATCCCGAATTTTATTCAAAACTACATGACTTAAAAGTATTCATCAAGCCAAATAGTCTTGCCAATAAGAAATTTGTAGTCACATACAACAGTCTTAATAGTTTCCTTAACAATAGAATAGATTCAGGCTCCCCGAATGTAATAATCAATGAGCAAATACTTCAAGACCCTGATTATGAGATTGGATTGCTTTTAAATGAAAATGACCGACTTCATGCTCAAATCATTGAAAACGTTATTAAAAACAAGAGTGTATTCCCAATCTATTTAGGTAAAAATGAATTTTTTGCTAATATTGAATATAATTCATTAAGCAATTATGAATTAAATATTGAGAGTGAAGTTCATTGTTCCAGCGTATTTCCCCTTGGTGAATTATCAAAGGAAACAACCCGTAATTTAAAACTGGAACTGCTTCCTATTGATTTTAATGAAATGTTTAAGTATGTGTATTGTTTAATGGCAATCCCACAGAGTGAAACTAAAGTTGAACTAAAAAATCCCGACAATTGTATTGTATCAGAAGGTAGTGTATATTATGTGTTCTGATACTTTCAAAGTACTATTTGGTATAATTGATAAAAATCTATTTCCATCCGATACATATTATTCTGCACATAGAAAAGACAACGGTCTTGAATTATTGGAAAGCCATTCCAGGTTATGTGGAGAATATTTTCTGCATTTAGTTGATAAATTAAGACTTGAGTCAATTTTTGATAATTTAATAGACGAATTATTTGGTGAAAAAGATAGGGCTAATGTAAAACAAATTTTGCTCTATATGGTTTATTATCATGATATTGGAAAACTAAATCCTAATTTTCAACAGATCAAAGTACATAATAAGAAAAAATCAGCTAACAGTAAACATAGTTTTTTCTCAGATCGAATATTAAGCTCACATCTCTTAGAGAAATATCCCGATTTAGAAGGACCAATTTATTTAGCTGCTAATATTGTCTCAAAGCACCATACAAGACTTGGTGACTTTTCTACAAAGAATTATGCTGAAAGTCTAGATGAAAGAAAGATTATAGATGAAATCATTCAAGAAATAGGAATAAATGAAAATGTAATTTCTGAGCAATCCAAAGATGATTTTTTCTGGGAAGAGTATAATTGGCAGAAAATGTTTCTGTTTGTAAAACTTTCTTATTCTCTTCTTGTTCTTAGTGATTCCTATTCTACTTTGCATTATTCTCAATCATTGAATTCCATGTATAAATTAAATGTAATAGACAGAGGCATTCATGAAAAAATGACAAAATCATACTCGATGATTCCATATAATAAAAATATAGATGCTGCAAGCTCTGAACCCCTTGAATCGTGTATTGACATTAATAAAATACGGAAAAAAATACTTGTTGAATGTAGTGCAAATATGGGGTGCTTGTTGCAGCAAAATCTTAAGATATTCATGATGACAGTTCCGACTGGTGGCGGCAAAACAAATATTTCAATGAATCTGGCTTTAAAAGTACTTGAACACGATGAAAGCATAAAACGGATTTTTTATGTGTTTCCATTTATTAACATCATTGAACAAAATTATAAAGTGATAGAGAAGACTTTATTTCATGAATCTCTTTTTTCAGATCGATTGGGCATAGTTTCTGATATTTATTCAAGGTCTTATATTGATAAATTTAATGAAAATGAAGATACTACCATATCATATTTTAAGAAAATGAAAGTAATCCAGGATGACAATTTCTTAAATAATTGTGTTAATGTAATTTCCAATGTCAATTTTTTCAATTCTTTTATAAAAACGCATGGAAATAATCGCTACAAAATTGCAAGTTTGTGTAATAGCGTTGTAATAATTGATGAGATCCAGACTTTAAGTGACAAGAACATACGTACTTTTTATAATTTCATAAAAGAAACAAGCGAATCTTTGAATATATATTATATCATAATGAGTGCAACTCTCCCTGATATAAATTATTTTATAGATGATTCTAATGCTGTGCAGCTGATAGATAATGCACAGAAATACTATAACCATCCTGTTTTTAAACGAAATGAAGTAATTTTTAGAAAAGATGTTAATGACATTGATGGCATCAAAGATATATTACTTGAAGAAATCAAAACAAATTATATTTCAGGACCCGTAAAAATACTGATTACTCTAAATTTAGTTGCAACTTCAATAAAAGTATATGAAGAACTGAAATATGATGATTATTTTGATGACTTTTCATTTTATCTTTTAAATAGTACTACTTCAAATCTTCGAAGAAAAAAAATGATTGAAGAAATTAAAGATAAAAATAATGATGAGAGAATTATAATAGTGTCCACTCAATCAATTGAAGCTGGTGTGGACATTGATTGTGATTTTGGAATCAGGGATTATTCTATTTTGGATAGCATAGAACAAGTATCGGGTAGAATTAACAGAGAATGCCGCAAGGATAAATCCAAAAAATCTAAGCTTTTCATTATTAAATATAAAGAAAATCGTATAGCCGATTCAAAAAGAATATATGGAAATCAAAAACGATACACTATTTTGCTAGATAACTCATTATTAAATGAAGAAGAAATAATATCATTGAAGCAGTTTGACACTTATTATTCCACCCTTTCAAGAGAGGTAAAAAAAATAGCAAGTGATAGTTTTTCTTCAGTTAATAGAGAGATAGCTGAACTTCATTATCAATCTATAAGTAATGAATTAGATATCATTGATACTAAACTTGAAAAAATTGATATCTTTATTTGTGATTCAATTTTACTTGATAACTTATCTCAATATGATATTGATAAAATTAAATCTTTAATAGCTGATTCTGATATCCAAAAAGTTGCAGCAAACCGAGGTATCATTTTTGATGGGATGATTATTACAAAAAATATATACCTGGTATGGAAAGAAATAATCACAACTACTAATAAGTTTGAAAATATCTATGTTATACGAAAAATCACAAGTTTGCTGAATCAATTTATAATCTCAATAAATAATATTAAAAATGACAATACAAATTTGCGTGATTATCTGGAAAAAGAGGGATTTATTGAAGTAGACGAAAAATTTGGTATCATTATATCAACTCCTAAATTTTCAGAATTCTACTCTTTTGATGATGGATTAGATGTGCTTGGAATTAAAGAATCAATGAAAAAGCCATCCTGCGGTGTAATCATCTAAATGATTATTATATCCTACAACAATTAAAAATAATTCAGTAGTGATAAAATGACCGATTCAAAGGAAGATCAAAACTTAAAATCACTTTCAGACAATTATTCTATATCACCCACCATGAAAATCACCGGGGTCAAGATCAACTATTACCACATTTGCCACACCAAGCTATGGCTCTTTTCCCACAACATTGCTCTTGAACATGAACACGAGAACGTCAATATCGGCAAACTGCTGCATGAAGAGCGTTACAGCAAGAACAAAAAGGACATTACCATTGATAACACCATCAGCATAGACTTTGTTAAGCGACACAATGGTATTATAGAGCTGCACGAGGTCAAGAAGACAAAAAAGATGGAAGAAGCTCACCTGCGTCAGATGTTATACTATCTTTACTACCTCAAAAAAAGAGGAGTAGATGCCAGAGGTGTCATGAACTATCCCCTGCTGAACCAGACAAGAGACGTGGAACTGACACCGGAAGGGGAAAAGAATATCGAGGATGATATAAAGGGTATTGAACAGATTGTCACCGGAAGGATGCCACATCCAAAACGTATGCGTATCTGCCCGAAGTGTGCATATTTCGAGTTTTGCTTTTGTGGAGAAGTGGTCGAAGAGTGACATTATTTAATTTCAAAGATGGCTGAGGAGATGAAAAACGATGCGAACTGACTATTATATCCTTCAGGACGGGATCTTAAAGAGAAAGGAAAACACGGTCTATTTTGAAAACAAGGATGAAAGGCGCACTTTGCCTATTAACAAGATATATTCTATTTATGCATATGGGAAATTGTCATTTTCATCAGGTGTTGTATCATATCTTTCAAAGAACGGTATTCCTATACACTTTTTCAATTACTATGGTTTCTATGAAGGCAGCATGTACCCGCGAGAGACATTAATTAGTGGTGATCTGGTGATAAATCAGGCTTCTCATTATCTTGATAAAAAGAAGCGCATGTCAATTGCAGGGAAATTTGTTGAAGGTGCCTGTGGAAATATCCTTAAGAATCTGGGATATTATTCCAGGAACCGGGAAGATATCCGGGAAAACATGGATGATTACATAAGTTCAATAAAATCGGAAATTCTGCGCCTCCCGCAAGTCCCTTCCATACCTCACATGATGAATGTGGAGGGACGGATACGCAATATTTACTACAGTGCTCTGGATGATATATTCCCCGAAGAATACAGAATAGTGACACGAACACGCCGCCCTCCGGGAAATAAAATGAACACACTCATCAGTTTTGGTAATTCTTTGATGTATACTACCGTTCTTTCTGAGATCTATAATACTCAGCTAAATCCAACTATATCCTATCTGCATGAACCTTTTGAACGCCGTTTTTCCCTTGCTCTTGATGTTAGTGAGATTTTCAAACCTATTATCATTGACAGGATCATACTGAAGCTTGTGAACAAAAATATGCTGGATGACAACTGCTTCAGAGGTGAGATCGGAGATATGCTACTAAGTGAAAAGGGCAAGAAGATATTTTTGCAGGAGTACAATGACAAATTAGCTACGACTATCAAGCATAAAGGTTTGAAACGCAATGTCTCATATAAGCGGCTCATCAGACTTGAGCTTTATAAACTATCAAAGCATGTACTTGATGATGAAGAATACAAACCGCTAATAATGTGGTGGTAAAATGTATGTGATCATTGTATACGATGCGGGAATAGAAAGACTGAATAAAATACGTATTTTTCTGAAACAATATCTTAACTGGGTGCAGAACAGTGTTTTTGAGGGTGAGCTTACAAAAGCAGAATACATGAAAGTACGCTCCAGACTCAATGAATTGATAGATGATGATTACGACTGTATATTTATTTATCATGTCAGGGATAAAAGATATTTTGGCTTTGATGAGTTAGGTACAAGAAAAACCGAGATCGATTCAATAATCTGATTCTTGTTCGTGGATCTTTATATACCCCCAGCCAAATTAACGTTCCACGAAATCTGAAACTTTTCTTGTGGCCAAAGAGTCGATTTAATATAGTATAATATCTTTTTTTATTATGGATAAAACAGTACCAGGTCAATTACAATGCTTTCTGCGATTCCATTATATGCAAGCAAAAAGATCCTAAAATAAACTAAAAATGGCTTGGTTAAAATCAGACCTTAGAGGGATTGAAACAAAACATCGTCGAGTGGCCGTGTAACATCCGATACAGTTAAAATCAGACCTTAGAGGGATTGAAACCTACTTGAAGAGTTTGGTCTTACCCAGACAAATACAGTTAAAATCAGACCTTAGAGGGATTGAAACCTGTATAACCCATTGCAGCTGACACAGCTACTGGAGGTTAAAATCAGACCTTAGAGGGATTGAAACGTGGCTTCGTCCTTTTTTTGTGTGTTGGCCGGTTCTCGTTAAAATCAGACCTTAGAGGGATTGAAACACAGTCGCTACTATTTGCATAAACATTTCAGTTTCAGTTAAAATCAGACCTTAGAGGGATTGAAACGCTAATAAGCTAGGCATATCCACACGGTTTTTAAGTTAAAATCAGACCTTAG
>JAVEPM010000071.1:0-16107 GCA_034008115.1 Methanolobus sp. | reverse complement strand
CAATTCCTCAGCAAAAGGAATAAGTACTCGGTAAGGTCTGATAAGCTTTTGCAAGTTGATGAAGCTTAATTGTGGCTTCTCAGCCAGTTTAGAGCCCATGTACTTGGCATTTGTTACAGCTAAGACTCTTGTAGTTTGTTTTTCAGTTTCATCAGGGTATACGGTAAAACAACGAGTTTCATTCTCAGGATGAATGTTTGGCTTAGTGGTAGTGGTGATGATGCCAGTCGGACCAAGCACTTCTTTTTCCACAGTTTCTAGTTCACCTGTTTCTGGGTTTTTAATTACTGCTTGGATTTTAAGCTTGCCTTCTGATTGGAGTGAGCGGATTGAATAATCTGCCTTTTGACCGCCGTGGATTTCAAAGATGAGCACAATTTTGTGTGAGAGCTCATTGGGTTCTAGGTAGTAGAAGCTTTGAGGAGTTGCATCGGTTATGTCCTTATATGCTTCTGGTGGGAAAAATAGAATGACTTTGGAGATAACATACGATTTACCAGCCGCGCTTGCTCCTTTAACCGTTACTGATAGTGGAGTGTCAGTAATTCTTGAAGTTAATGCCAAATAATGGAGTAATACATTACGTTCTTCACCAATAACACCAAGCTTTTTTGCCTCTTGGAGGATTTTATACAAAAGTAATGGTGAGTTTAGTAGCTGATTTGCCTCTGTGATTTCATTGGCATTTAGGGGTTTTTCTGGTTCAATTACAGGCTTAACTGGTGCAAAGCTGAGTTCATCGACTACAAGACTCAGCGACAATAGGTTTTTAGAAAACACTTCTCGTTCTTCATCATTTAGTTCTGCTAGCCGTTCGCTAAATTGATTACGCCGTCTGTCTGAATGTAGGTTAAGGTTGTCTTGATGAATGAGTTCACCGCGTTTGTAGACAGCAAGGATGACAGTATCTTTTTTCCTTTGGAGTTTTACTTGGTAGACAAGACCATCCTTTTCTAGTTCAAAACTAGAACCACTACTGTTTTTTAGAGTGAAACCTTGTATTATTTTTTGCTGATGAGGTAGTTCTTTTTTGACGTTAGGCGTGCTTGCTGTTTTAAGTAAGAGCTTCAAGTCTTCTGCTGTTTTCTCTAGTTTTGTAAAATAGTCAGTAAGGTCAACTTTTTCTCCCTCGATAGAAGGAAGGTGAACAATTTTTGCTTTACCACCGAATAGACTGGCTACACGAGCTGCTCCTGCAACGCCAGCCTCATCAGTATCGTAACAAACATAGACCTGCGAAATATTCTTAAAAAGTTCTAACCACTCAGGTTTGAATGTATTTGCACCACCCGTGCTCGAAACAGCGGGAAAACCATGTTGAGAAGCAATCATGGCATCAAATTCACCCTCAGCTATTATGACAAAGTCAATTGGTTGGCTCAAAATACTTTCATTAAAAAGAGCGGCGCTTGAACCTGGTTCACTCCATAGTTTGCCACCTTCACTTTTTTCTGGGTCTCTACGATGTTTGATATTGATAAGCTTTCCTTGCTGGTCAAAAATTGGAATAGTAATGCTATTTCCGTCCCACCCAAGCTGAAACTGCATAATTGTTTTTTTAGTAAGTCCGCGCTTAGAACTAGTTAGGTAGTCAGTAATTCGCTCAGGTATTTGTTTGCGGTAAGCAGAAACTAGCGAGGGGTTAAGTTCAAGTTGTGGTTTTGGAGGAGATAAATACAGCGGCAATACATTCTTGAGTGGGATATATCTTTCACCACCAATTCTTTGAGTATATTGGCTCCAACTTCCTTTTTCTCCACAGCGATGGCAAATCCAGCAGCCATCTTCGGCTTTAATGTAGAGATGTTTTTCTTTCTCACAAAAAGGGCAGGTGGTAATCAATTCACCATAATGCTGTCTGTACTCAATATTATGTTGTTCTAAGTAGTCGGTTACGTTTTCGATTAACATTTTCTTGTCCTTTCATTCAAATGTTGTGTTGGTTAATAATTGGTCGAGCTTTTTGCTCACTGCTTGTTCAATAACTTGGCTTGTTTCCTTGTTGATGGGGTAGTAAACCTGTAGTTGTTGACCGTTAGGAAGTTTTTTTGTTGGGTAAACACACCGATAACCCTCTGTACTAAGGCGGGTGTAAATAGCGATACTGCCGATGAATAGTTTGTTATCCAAAACACATGAAGCAAAACCAACAAGATCATTGGTTGGTTTAACTGGCACAATCTCTATCTCTGAAACCTGAGTCATATTCCCTCCTCAGTGTTGCGCTCGTCTTCAATGCGTTCGCAAAAACTATTGAGGAGTTGTGCTAATTGTGTAATAGGGTTATTGCTCGATTGAAATTGAGGTTCAGAAGATAACAGCTCAATAGAGCTGTCTAAATGAATTGGTGTTTTTACTTGCTCCTGTGACATTTGGAGCTAGTGTAGAAAATTAGGGAAGAAATGCCCAAGACACTTAAAGTTAACTTTTAGTGTCAGGTCTTTTGATTAAGGTTCATAGCCTGCAT
Source organism: Methanolobus sp. (assembly GCA_034008115.1). Taxonomy (GTDB): domain Archaea; phylum Halobacteriota; class Methanosarcinia; order Methanosarcinales; family Methanosarcinaceae; genus Methanolobus. The sequence goes on along the minus strand of JAVEPM010000071.1, from coordinate 13,640 downwards.
GAGTTGGCGAAGTTGCAGTCTCTTTGGGAGTTTGGATAGATGAGATTTGAAGCGATTACGATATTTACTAATATTGGCTTCGTCTTTATATGCTTGGTGCGTATTTTCGTCAGGATATTTATCGTTGAAATAGTCTGCAATTTCTCGGTCTGTTTTGCCAGCTCTTGTAAGCCCAAGGATTTCTTTCTTAATTTCCAGGTCTGTGGTTCTACTCAGGCATGGTGTGGATGGCAAATTGACTAAATAGCGGTCAATGAGTGGCTTGTTTTTGTTGAGTTTAGCCATAAGCTGCTTGAAGGACATTTTTTCGCTTACAGTAATAGTGAGAGCGTTGGTAGGTTGAGGTTTATGTTTTAATTGTTTTTGAGCTTTTTTCAACACGTCGTCTAATCCCACTACCCCAGAGTACTCGATTGAAATTGGTGTAATTTCCTCATCAATGTCATGTGGTGAGGCGGACTGAAACAAGATAATACCCACTAATGTTCCATACCAGCTAATCGGTAGGTCAAACAGCCAAATGAGGTCTTTTACAGCCTGATCAATCCATGACAACGATTGATTTAGGATGTTTGCAATTTCACCGCTGTTAATTACCTGACCATCTTCGGAAAGCTGGATAGAAAAACCGCTTACAGGCAAGCCAAACTGTTTTCTTAGCTTTGTAATTTCATTGGAAAACTCTTCGCTTTCTTCAAGTAACGCCAGTGCATGAAGTTGTATGTCTGAGTACTTAGATTTGCCTAGTAATAGGTTGATTTTCATTTCACTTTTTCGGATACCTTTTGATCTAATTCTACCAGAATATACTTGGGGTGAGTAAATTAATTTGTTCTAACAAATATTGGCTTTTTAAGATAAAATATGGTCAACAGCCTAAACTCATGGCGTTTCACGCAGTGGGCATGGTTGAAAATCGGATAAACGGCAGTAAGCCCTCCATGGGCTCTACGTTTATCCGTCGTATCTCGAAAGAGGTATGGGTGGCGCAAGTCACCAGCCGTGGGGGGGCTTTTTGGATGTCCAAGGCTCTTCCCACAAAGGAAAACGTAGTATGAAAGAGCCACTAAAAATCGTTAATATTGCCCTCGGTGTACTCCTCCTCCTTGCAATTCTCCCGTTTCCTTATGGGTATTACACCTTTTTGAGGCTGGCAGTATTTATTGGTGGTTCTTTTTTGGCGTATCAGCTATATCTGCGGGAGAGTGTTGGCTGGGCAGTTGTTCTCGCATGTATGGCAATTTTGTTTAATCCACTAATTCCCGTTTACCTTACTAGAGAAATTTGGTTGCCAATTGACTTGTTGTGCGCTGGATTACTCTTCTATACAAGCTTTACATTGAAAGGAGTCAAAAATGAGTAGCTTAGGTTTTATTATTTTTTTAATTGCTGTTGTTCTTTCTATTTCTTGGATGGTTGGAGTCAGAAAGCTGGCAAGGGAGGGTGGTGTAACTCAACAAACAGTAAATACATCAATGCTTTTTAGTGTTTTCACTATCTATGCATTATTTGCTGATGAAATGTGGGCATTCAATTTACTATGGTTATTTCCACTGAGTTGGATAGTTGGTACTTTATCTCTTGCTTTTCCTCTATCCTTACTTTGGATACCTGGTAGCATGTACGCAAAGGTAGTGACTTTAGGATTAAGAAGCTCCAATTCTCAAGCAAAAAAGGATGGTCATCCAATTTCAATAGTGACAGAGATTGTTGAATATATAGGAGATATATCAAAAGAGTCTACAAATAAAATAGTTTCAACACTAGAGAAGGAACATAAGAAAATATCTAAAGAAAAAAGAAAACAGATTGAGAATGTCGCGCAATTTTGGTTCGTTGCTGATGCAGCACGTATCTTAAGTAATGACAAATCCAACGAAATGATAGCCTCACAAATGAATTGGTTGCTTAAATCAAGTTATCAACATCATCTTGAGGAGTTCCAAAAGTTTTCTAAGGGTGAAACCCCTTCAATTAGCGACAACCCTATGGAATACGTTGGTATTCAGGTCAGCAAAATTGCTACAGGTGAAGCTGACCCAATTCTCTCCATGTATGCTGTTATTGCTTTTACAGAATATGTAAAAGTATTTCCAGAGGGATTGCTAAAAATAATTGGTAAAAAATAAAAGCCTAAATGAAAAAAACGTTGCTAGAAAAAATATCCATAATCATAAATGTAATCTTAGTAATAGCGCTTCTCTGGCAGATTTCTAAATCTTCTGAATATGATAAAAATAATCAACCCGTATTAGAAAATACTCAAGTACAAACTGTCTGCGACTTGATGGTTCAAGACCAACAAAAGTCCGATATTGAGGCTTACAAAGGTGAACCAATGCCAGTTAATTTTGAGTCCAACCCTGATGCAAAATTATTTCGCACAAATATCACTAATCAAGTTGCCGAAGGTGCTAACTTTGCTGGGCATTATGCCGTAGCAACATGGGGATGTGGTACAAACTGCATAGGATACGCCATTGTTGATGTTATAACGGGAGATGTTATTGATTATGTTCCATATTATCCTTCTCAAACAATCACTGGTTTTGGTTTTTCTATAGATAAAAATATTTTAGTATTCAACCCTAAAATCCACACTGACGAAGACGGTTATCAATCAAATGGATATAAAGAGGAGAGAACTATTAAGGAAATTGTAGAAGAGGATTATTCGGCTGGTTATGGACGTATTTACTATGACCTAGTAGAAAGTACCGATGACACGATGCCGTCGCTACGCAAACTATGTACTGAAAATGTCTACTCTGGTTTAATTAAATAAAGAACCTTTTTTGTTTTTGTCCGTCGGCTCGTAGTAGTAGCTTACTGTGTAGTGAACCTCTGGTCTAGTGTCCGATACCTGCGATGTACTTGAGTTAAGAACATCAAAAAACGACTATTTTAGTAACTGTAAGTAAATAACTGTTAATTAACTCGAGTCGAAAATTGTTCTCAAGTTAATTACTTGAGGAAAATAAAAGTTTGGTTATGTTAAAAAATTGTGAGTTAGGGGGACTTCGTTGTGTATTTTATTGAACAAAGGCTACCTGAGGTGGAAAATTGAATTAATCTCCCGAAGCAATCGAAAATAAGCTAAAATATATAAAAGAAAAAGTAACATTATGGCATTACGTTTCCGAAAATCATTCAAAGTAGCACCTGGAGTCCGTGTCAATCTCAGTAAAAGTGGTATCGGGATGAGCGCTGGTGTTAGAGGTGCGAGAGTGGGTATTAATAGTAAGGGTAGAACTTATTCCAGCGTTGGTATTCCTGGAACTGGTATTTATTCAACTTCATATAGTAAATCTGGTAGAAAAAAGAGCAACGGGACATCGGTGCAAGCACAGCCGACTCAATCGTCTGGAGGTGGTGGCAAAATACTTTTGTGGCTCATTGGCATAGGTATCGGAATAGCCGTGCCTCCATTAGGAATTGTGATGTTGCTTGGTGTGATTTTTTATTATTACCGACGAAACAAATCACCAAAATACCAAGCTGAGCAAAGAATTAAAAAAGCCAAGGCACTTTTCCAGGAACAGAAATATAGTGAAGCTGAGCCACTGTTACTAGAAGCGTCCAACTTGCTTCCCGAAAATACGGAAACTGATTACTTGCTTGGTGGTGTCTACCATAATCAAGAGAAATATAAGGAAGCTACTCCTTACTTAGAAAATGCCAACAATCATGACCCTGGTCATGAAGGAACTATTGTAGCTTTGGGTAATTGCTATTTTAATCTTGGAGAGTTTGATAAGGCAATCGAACTCATGCAAAGTTTTCCAGGTGGCTGGGAAAATAACCTCAAAGCAATTCAATTACTAGGACTAAACTTCTCCAATAAAAAGCAGTATGACTTAGCTATTGAAGTCTTCAAAAAGGCACCTCTTAGAAAACGTAATTTAGACAGCACATTATTAGAGCTTCACTATAATCTTGGTCTGGTGTATGAAGCCAGCGGTGACAAAAAGAACGCGCTTAAACACTTCAAAAAGGTTTATGCCTATGACATGAGTTATAAGGATGTGATGAGCAAAGTAGATGGTACTGCTCCAAAAAATACAAATACTAAGCCAAGAAAAAACCAGGGAAAAGTTAAGGGACAAATTGGGTACTATGGTTTAGAAGAGTGGTGGCTTTCCGAGTTTAGTGAAGAAGAACGAAATCACATTGAGGAAGTTTTTCAGCCAATGGGAGGCGAACCAGGGAGTAAGCCACTGACTGAGGGCGAACTTAGTTATTCTTCTCAAAATGCCGCTGGATTACTTCATGCTCTAGCTGGGTGGTTTAATAAACCAGGTGAGCGTGAATTAGCGAAGAAAATTATCGCTAATGCAGTCGAATTGGCAAAAGAAGGCAGTGATATTCTTGATGAACATTTTTCTTATCAGCAAAAAATGGAGATTTATTACCGAGAACGTGACAATGACCCAACAGCGTTAGATGACGCCATTAAGGCATGTCAGGCACAGATTAAAATTGCCCCGAAAGCAGCAAAACAGTTTCTTAAAGAGTATCCACATCAGCCATTACCAGGGCATGCTGGTTATAGGCAACTTGCTATTATTCTTAAAAAACAAGGCAAACATCAGGAAGTAATTCAGCTTTGTCAGCAAGCCAAAGAGCAAGGTTGGGCTGGTGATTGGGACAAGCGGATTGTCGATGCTCAAAAGAAATTAACTTAATTTATGGAACTTTTTATACTTCTTATTATCATCGGTGGGGCATATTGGTTAGGAACTAAATCCAATAAAAAATCGTCCACGACTTATCAGCCAAAGAGTTATTCTTCGCCTTCTCAATCATTCAAAGCACAATCAGCTCGCAATAATCGACTGATTAATCAAAAACGAGCCGAGCTAAAAGACGTTGTTCTCAGTGAAGAGCAACAGCAACTTTTTGAAAAACTAGAAAATACAAATACAACTATTTTTGTCACAGGCAAAGCAGGCACGGGTAAGTCATTGTTGTTGCAATATTTTCGTGCCTATTCCAAAAAAAGATTGGTAGTAGTTGCTCCAACGGGAGTAGCTGCGCTCAATGTTGGAGGTCAAACAGTTCACTCGCTTTTTAGGTTGCCACTCTCTGTCATAACAAAGGACAAACAAAAGGATTTGCGCTTAGACTCAAAAACTGCTTGCTTACTTAAAAACCTGGACACAGTTGTTATTGATGAAGTTTCAATGGTGCGAGTAGACATGCTAGAGGCGATTGATTTTCTACTTAAAAAAGCTCGCTCCTCTGATTTACCTTTTGGTGGGGTACAAATGGTGATGTTTGGTGACCTTTATCAATTGCCACCAGTGGTGAGTAGCCGTGAATTACAAAAATACTTTACTGACACCTATGGCGGTGTTTATTGCTTCAACGCCGATAGTTGGAAAGCAGCCAATCCTGAAATCGTGGAACTCTCCAACATCTTCCGCCAAAAAGATGGTCAGTTTATTGACCTACTAAATACCGTTCGCAATGGTAGCGTGGATGAGACGCTTTTGATTGAGCTCAATAAAAGAGCCGGTGTCGAAATCCCATCAGAGGGAACTATCACGTTGGCAACTACCAATCGTTCAGTTAGAGAGATAAATGACCGTCGATTAAATGAGCTTCCTGGTCAAGCACATGAGTTTCAAGCAGAAATCACTGGTCAGCTTGAAGAGTCAGCTTTCCCCACTGAGGAAATATTGAGACTCAAGGTAGGTGCCCAGATAATGATGCTGAGAAATGACCGCGAAAAGCGTTGGGTGAATGGAACACTTGGCACCATTCATTCTATTTCTGGAGATGAAATCAAAGTAGATATCGATGGCTACAAATACACTGTCTCACCAGAGACCTGGAGCAAGATTAGTTACTATTACAACCGTGAAGAGCAAAAAGTTGAAGAGGAAGTGGTGAGCACCTTCCGCCAATTCCCACTACGACTAGCTTGGGCAATTACTATTCATAAATCTCAAGGGCAAACCTACAGTAGTGTCGTTATTGACCTTGGAGACGGCGCATTTGCTCATGGGCAAACTTATGTAGCTCTTAGTCGCTGCACTCAGCTCGAAACTCTTTACTTGAAGCGTGACGTGTATCGGGAGGATATTTTGGTAGACAGTAATGTGGTGACGTTTATGAAGGGTGTTGATGCATGAAAGTCACGGAACTTGAAGCACTAATAGAGGCTGGAACTGAAACTCAAAATCTAGATTTTAAGGGTGATTGTGCATGGAATGCTGGAAGCTTTGCTAAAGATATTATGGCTATGACCAATGTCCAAGATGGGGGTAGGATTGTCATTGGCGTAAAAGAGAATGATGATGGAACCTATGAAAAACAGGGGGTGTCGTCTGATAATGTAGCAACCTTCAAGCGAGATATTATGCTTGACCAGATAGCCAAGTACACTGACCCACACGTATCTTTTACTGTGGAGTTTGTGAAAGACGGCGATGAGTTAACTTTTATAGTAATTAGCATCGATGCTTTTCAAGAAGTACCAGTTATATGCAGAAAAGACGCCACTGAATTACGGGCAGGTGTTCTTTATTATCGAAACCGAGATAAAAAACCTGAGAGTGCTCGAATATCTAACTCATTTGATATGAGAGACGTTATTGAACGAGCAGCAATAAAGTTAATGCAGAGAGCAAAACGTGTTGGTTATGAGGTGCCTGATAAAGAGCAGGGTGTAAACAAAGCCCTTAGTAATGAAAGGGGTGATTTATGACAGGAGAAGAACTGGTAAAAATTGTTAAGCAAAGAGGATATTGGCGAATACTTTTTGAGCCACTGGCTTATGATGAAAAGCTTAAACCGCTTCGAAGGTGTAAAGAGATTGTTGAGCAAAACTCAATTAGGCTGAGAGGCTGGGACTACCCACACATTCCAAGTAGAAATGATGAAGATACGACATTAGAACCTGGCGATAACTATTGGCAAGGTTGGCTTAACTGGCAGGATTATCACCATAAAGAGTTTTGGAGAATGTATCAGAGTGGGCAATTTGTTCACTATTTTGGATTGATTGAGGATTGGGCTGACGATTACGTAATAAGAAGCATGTGGCAGCAGGAGGATGTTGTTGCTCAGCCAGGTGAAGTACTAGGCATCATAAATGCAACTTACTTTATAACTGAGATTTATCAATTTTTGTCACGGCTTACATCTGAACAGATTTATAACGAAGGAGTACGAGTTACTATCGGTTTGCATAATACTGAAAATAGAAGACTTTTTGTTGATGGTTATAACAGAGCACCATTGTTTCACGAAAGAAAAACACGGGCGAAAGAAGTTGTTTTTAAGGAAAAATATACTACAGAGCAGATTTTAGCTGACCCCAAAGAACTTGCACTTGAAGTGATTGTATATATTTTAGAACGATTTGGTTGGGACCCTCCAAATATTGAAGCAATCAAAAACGACCAGCAAAAATTACTTGAAAGAAAAATATAGCTAGTTATAGGAAGTTATTATGTGGACAAACATTTTTACAACTACTACAGCTTTAATATTTGTTGGTGTTGGTATTTATTTTGTCATTCAGTATAAGAAAATTAGGATAATTGAGAAAGAAATTGACAAACTTGAGGATGATTGGGATGAAGTACCAAAAAAATCAAAAAATCCCTATATTAATAATGCGACTTTAATGAAGATAATTGCCAAAAATAGAGAGCCTATTGAACGGAAGATATATCGATTGAAACAAAAAAGACAGTTTATTCTTGATAAGCTTCCCTTGGCCAGTTGGTTCAAGAAATAATTTGTTTAATCATTAAACAAAACATTGAGACTAATATTTCTACAAATATTTTTTCAGACCCCATTGGAACATTAAATATATTGGCCTGTTTACATAATGTGTTTCTTCATCCATCTTTTCGAAAAGTTCTCTTGAATTATCATTGCTATAGCTCAACGAATAATTAAAATAGCCACCGTTGCTAAATCCAAATTCCGCAGAACCATCATCGTACGCACATCGCCAATTTTTTCTGGAAATAATTGAACAATCGGTGACGGTGGATGGTGGGAACCCCTCAGTCCAATAAATAACTTTTTGGTTTTTCTCATCTATTTTATAAGTGGTGTAGCGTAGTGTGTAGCAACCATCGAAATCGGCAGGGCACATTATAGAATATTCAGTAATTTGTCCTCTTAAAAAACTCCAATCAATTACGTATATAAAAAGAAAGAAAAATATTGCTCCTAAAAAATAGGATAACTTTTTTGATTTTTTATTCTCCTGTTCGGTTTCTTTTTCCATAAATTATTTGTTCTTCTGTTCTGGGGCAATATAGTTGATTAATGCCTTGCCGCCAAAGAACAAGATTGGTAAACCAAAACCAATGACTGCACTCCATTGTTGGGCACTTCTAAAATCGTCTAAATACTTGTGCCAAATTGCATAACACCATTCTTCACCACTTCCGCATGTCCCGATACGTTCTAAGTAGGTTCGATTAACCTCTGTGTCGCGAGTAAAAAGATAGGCGAAATATGCTAATGACAAAAATGTAACTAAAAGAACAATCCTGGTAAGCAACTTGTTAATGTTATGAGAATTAAATTTTCTTGCCATACGATGTTTTTTTGTAATGAAGTAATTGAATTATAACATCTACAGCTGGTTATACTCCTTTACTCACGCGCAGTTCCATCAGGGGAGGTACGAGGTTTTTATTGACCCCATAGGTGGGGGTGGGAGCTACCCAAGTGTGGTACCACAGACACAACAAACCACACGCCCTCATTGGACGTGTAATCAATATACAGGTTTCTACCGATGTCCCGATGAAGAAAAACAGGTGATTATCTATGCGTAAGACAGAGCTGGAGTCTCAAAAACACGCATTAAATCTCTAATCACCTCAACAGCATCACTAATTAGGGTGTTCGAGATACTACAATGTGGGGTCACAAAAGAGACTTTAGAGTCTATTTTGGAAGTATTTGGACATTTTAAGACAGATTAAGTTTCTGAATTAAATTATTTGTCAAATTATTAATTCTAGGACAGTGTGTAAGAGTTTTTGCAATTGTTACTAATCTTGATTTTTTTGCTATTTGAATTATTAACCCATCCCTAATGAAAACCCTTTCAAAATTGTAGGAGTCAATTACTTGGTTACAATCATTGTTGTAAGTAAAACAGTCCATGTCAAAATTAAGCCAAAGATTATTGGAAATTTCTTGATCACCAACCCCTCTCGATACTTGATCCCAATTATTAAAATCAAATGCCTCATTTGGTTTAGCTAGGCTCATATATTGTAAACTGTGCATTTTACCTGTTTGATCTTTATATCTACTTGGGCTACATTGACCAGGTCTTTGAGTCCCCATCACTATAAGGACGTTGCTAATAATTCCCAATTCCATGCCCGCAATTACCCAATCATCGTCATTTTTAGACAGATTTCTTTCACACACGCTCTGAATGTCTAATGTTGATAAATCAGGTGTATTTTTTATTAAGTCTTTAAAACCCCTATCTCTCAGTGTGTCTGGATTGCAGGCATCAGTATGAGCATCAAATAAAATCAAATTAAAAGGTCTTTTATCTTTCTTAAATACAACATTAAAAGCAGGAATTAGGCAATGCCTGTGATAATCATGTATCAGTGTTTTTTTTCCAATTTTGTCAAAAAGAGCACTCATGTCTCTTCTTCCACAATCTTAATTTCATCCTCTGTCAATTCATATAATTTGTAAACTAACTCATCAATTTTCTGTTTTGTTTCTACCTTTGGAGAAACACTCATTTCTCTTACTAGCTGTAATAATTTGTCATTCCTAGTTACTGCCAGGGGAATATTCTCAAGAATCTCTTTACTAATGTTGATATATCCACCGCTCATTTTGAGAGAATTAAAATATTTATTTATAAAAAAGTCTATGAGTGTGGAATTTAAAATTCCTAGAATCACCCATAGAGTTTCTGGTTGACCCAAAATAATGCTGGTTGATTTACCCGCAAGATACTCTCCGTTAATGTCATAGTAGGCTTCAATTTCTTTGCTCATACCAGCAATAATGATTTTTTTAGATTTTGCCTGTGACAGGCGAGTGGCATTTATTGCTTGTAAGTTGTCATCACTCACTACGGGAAAAAGGTACTTATTTTTTAAATATTGCATCTCCTGAGCGCCCCAGAGAGATTGATATTTATTAATAGTTCCAGTATTTATAATTTTGCTAACAGCTTTTTCACTATTTGAATCTTTTATTACTTCTTTTAGCCTGTAGGCCTCACTAACAGTTGCAGCCCCAAGTATCGAAATCCCTACCTGTTTTAATTTTTCATAACTGAGTATTTTCATCAACAACTCGAATGTTTTAACATCATAAAAAAAGATGTCCCAGTATGCATGGTTTTTAATAGAGGCACTACTGCTCTTATTTTTAAATCTCACGTTTTCTAATTCGCCCATTGTCGTAAAGGTAGACTGAATGCTTGGAGATGGGGATGAGTTCATGGCTACTATTGTTACAGGGTACACATCTGCTTCAATAAATACAGGTAATCTAGAGTAATCTCTAACTTCACAAACTGTTCTTGATGAGATGAGCTCTCTTAGAGAGATCGCATATTTGGCTGCAATAAGTTTGTTTGGAATAATGTAGGATAAATGTCCAAGCTCACGTAGCAAACCAACCCCCTTTTCAATAAATGGCACAAATAAATCCCAATTACCCTTTGTTGTAGTGAAAGCTTCTTTATACTGTTCACGTTCTTCAGGGCTATTTTTAGCCATTGATTCAGAATCAACATAAGGTGGATTTGCAATCACAACATCAAATCCTTCTTTTATCCCAAACATCCACTCTGGGTCAAACCATTCGGTTGACTTATGTTTGAAAGGTTTCCAATCAGTTAATTTTCTTGTTAACTCAGCTTTTGCTACACCAGTCCACGAATGTTTATCAATTAAGTCATTGATCATCTCTGATTGTAAATCAGAAAAAGCCAGCATTAAATCTTTTCTTTCTTCATCTCTAGCAGTAAAGTATTGATCTCTTAATTCTCTTAACTTCTCGATCTGAGTATTATCATCAAATAGTTCGTCTTGAGCTTGCAATTTAGGAAGACTCATCAAGCTATTAGCTGTTACAAACTTAAAATCCAAGTTTGGTAATGGCTCAATACCTCGATTATCAAGAGAATCGTCAATGCGCTCATCAACTACTAAAGTTAAAAAACATCTTAATCGAGATATTTCCGTGGCAATTGGCTGGATATCAATACCATAGATATTTTCACGAATAACCCCGAGCTTTCTAATGTAATCAAAGTTTTTGTGAGCAAATTCCCGCTCCAGCACTCTTCGGATTTCAGGTGAAGTGTATTGGATTTGTTTTTTGAACCATAGGTGTCCCTCTGGATCAACTTGTTGCAGAATAAAAACCATTTTTTGCAAAGCTCCAATAGGAAATGCTCCAGATCCACAAGCCGGATCAAGAATCTTTATTTTCTCCAAGGCATTTATAACTTTTTCTTTTTCATCTTCTTCTAGAGTGCATTGGTCGTCGTCTGTTAAATCGTAGCTAATGATTAAGCGAAGTTTATCTTCCTCTATCCCAGTTTTCTGCTTGAGGTAGAGAAGTAGGCTTTCATCAACCATGTAATCAACAATCACGCGAGGAGTGTAGTAACTACCAGTACTTTTGCGAGCTGACTCTCCAGTTTCTGGATTGATCTCGGCAAGTAAGTTTTCAAAAATACGCCCCAACATTTCAGGATCAATAGACAGCTCCTCATCAAAGCTGGTGTTTTCATCAATAGTAAAATGGTATGTTTCAAGGGTTTGAAACAGTTCCACAAACCATTCATCAGGAATGATGAGAGTGTTGTGAAATTGTGATTGTAGATCCCCATTTTTTCTCTTGTAGAAATCGTCATCATGTGGTGAAAACAATCCGCCATTAAGGTAAGGAATTAGAGAGTAGGGCTCGTCATAAAAAGGATCTTTTCTCGATTTTATCTGTTGATTAAGCACTTCAAAAAAGATTGGCTCCAAGACCGCATGATAATAATCAGAGTGCTGTGAAATTGCTTCTAAAGACACCAACTCTTTTGGCATCAAGGATGTACCATCAGCACTTTTTTTCTCTCGGAGAAACCAACAAAAGATAATACGTCCAATAAGCCGTACAGCAAATTCAAGACTGGTTTGGCTGTGGTCAGCTATGAAAGGCAGCTTTAGCTTTGAATCATATTTTTTTTGATTTCTACCAGTTCCTAATGTTCCCCCAACAAGTTTGATAAAGCTTTCTGAAATTTCTTTGTAAAATTCTTTGTTTACTACTTCAAGCGAGAAGCGACTTTTTAGATCATTTATGTCAGTAACAGTTTCTCTTTTGAGAAGGAATCTGGTTGGCGTGTTTACTTTAGCTTGTGGTCCCAAAACATATGATTGTCTTTTGGGATTAGAAAGTTTAGTAATGATTTTTCCCTCAGACCACTCTGGCTTGCTGGTTAAAAGCGATAGTCGCCATTTTGGATAATCATCTGAGTAATAGGCGATTAGAGCATTTGGCGTAGCGTGCTTTTTAATAAAATTAAAACTCTCTTTTGCTAGTCCTACTTTTCTGCCCGTTGGGTCTTTTTCTGTTTCAATAATAAACACTCTCACGCCAAGGGCCGACTGACCGAGTGTAGTGATAGATTTCACGCCATTAAAAACATCTACTTTTCGAACATCCATCGAGAAATCAGGTAAAAATTTCTCTATCCAGTCAGAAAATTCTTGTTGATTGAAAGCTATGCTAAAATTCATATTCGTAATTCTTCAGAAAGAACTATTAATTCAGATAATCCTTCCAACTGATCAACCCGTTTAAGGCTGGTTTCAATAGTTTGTTTTGACACAATGTTTTGTATTTGATCGTATGCTTCTTCCAAATTACCCATATTTACCCTGCTAATCTGCTTATATTGCCCCTCACTCAAATCATCATACTCTTTAATCACTTTCATAAGGTCAAGGGCGTAATCTTTTGCTGGTGGGTACTGATCAATCAGGATTTGTAAGGGTTGAAGCGCTTTGGCACGATTACCTCGTATTACCGGTAGTTTATGTTTTTCAAATAACTTATCGCGAATTACAATAAAAAGTTCGTTAAAATCGGTATCAGGAGCTTTTCCTTCTTCTACTGGATCTGCTACAAAAAGTGGTAGTACTTCTTCAGCTGAAACTATCTTTGGTTCATCGTCTTTGTTTTTCTTTATAACAAAGACTGCTTGGTTGCCTTTTTTACCAAAAGCAATACCTCCATTAAATTTTTGACCCAACCTCATTACTCGATTTCTCGGACGAATATTTATGGCTTCATTAATAACCTCATCGGGTGTCTGATCATATACCTCACGATGTTGCGCATCCCAGGATTCAAATTCAGCTTCTTTATTGGCTTTGACAAATTCATCCTTAAAGAAACTTCGAAGCTCTTCATCACTAGTGAGAGTTTTTGTATCACTTCCCACCACAGCATTAATAAGCGTCATTTTAAGGGTGCTAATCTGCTGAATTCTTGTTTCGGCTTCACCAATAGCTGTTGGAAAAAAGTTATAAACAAAGATGTTGTCGAATACTTTTTTGTTAATACGATTAATACGACCAATTCGTTGAATAACTCTAGTGGGATTAAAA
>JAVEPM010000070.1:0-16298 GCA_034008115.1 Methanolobus sp. | reverse complement strand
AGAAACTTATCAAGATTCCAAGGTTCTATGCCAGTTCAAAGACATGTTCTGTCTGCAATGCAATCAACAAAGGATTAACTCTGGATGACAGGACATGTATTTGTGGGACAATTCATGATCGAGACACCAATGCTGCTATCAATATCCTGAACTATGGAATGACATTAATACAACAAACCGCAGGAACTGCGGGGATAGCCTGTTGATACTTAGTAGAGAACTACTATTGAGCAGGAAGCCCTGACCCTTTAGGGTCTTGGGTAGTTCACTAGTAGCACTTTAGTTAGTGTTTATACCAGAAGGACAAATGGTAAATTTTAAATATACAGATAAAAAAAGAATAAGCAACCCATAAAAGAAGAAAGAGTAGGGATTATTCTGCAAATAACTGATCCACAAACCATTTTGGGTCAAATTTGCGCAGGTCATCATATCCCTGCCCCATTCCAAGGAATAATATTGGTTTATTGGTGATATATGCAATTGATATGGCTGCACCACCTTTTGAATCAGCATCGGTTTTTGTGAGAATAGATCCATTTATCGCAACAGCATCATTGAACTGAGCTGCACGCTCTACAGCATCATTTCCTGCAACTGCCTCATCAACAAAGATTATCAGGTCTGGTGGAGCTACACGACATATTTTTTTTAATTGCTCCATCAGATTAACATTCGTATGCATCCTGCCTGCCGTATCTGAAAGTACCAGATCGGCTTTATTGGCCTTTGCATGCTGTATTGCATCATAAATAACAGCAGCCGGGTCACCCTGTTCCTGATGTTTGATTATCTTTACCCCGACCTTACTTGCATGTATTGCAAGCTGATCTATGGCACCTGCTCTGAAAGTATCACCAGCAGCAAGCACAACTGAGAGCCCCTGATCCTTGAAACGTTTTGATAATTTGGCAATGGATGTTGTTTTTCCTGTGCCGTTAATACCAATAAAAACAATATGTACCGGTTTATCTGCATTTTTAACGTATTCATCAAGATCGAATACATTAGCACTCATGACATCATAGATAGCCTTCTTGAGTGCATCTTCAACAATATTACCAGTGTTACTGCCAATACGACGCCTTGTACCAACAAGCTGTTTCCTCACCGATTCGACGATAGCTTCTGATACAGTAAGGGCGATATCACTTTCAAGAAGAGCCATTTCAAGTTCCCACAAAGGTTCTTCAAGGTCATCTTCTTCAAGAATGAACTCCCTTTCAAAAACAAGAGCTTTTGCTTTTTGGGCAAAACCAATTTTCTTATTATTTGAAGTTTCACTCAGAACCGACATGTCTTCCGCAGCAGATTGTTTATCCTCGTCAGTCTCCTGAACAGAAGGCTCAGTAAATGGGAGAACCTGTGAGTCTTCTACAGTTTCTATGGGCTCTATAGTAACTGCTTTTTCATCGATCTTGGTTTCGATTTTTTCCTTGAAGCCACTTAGTTTTGCTTTAAGCTTATTGAACACTTGATACAACCTTTAAAACATTTTAAAATATAAAAAAAGTTCACTGGGAACCTACTTGTCCCTGAGCTTGCTGAAGCTTGCTGAGAAAAGTTTCGATGGCCTGCATTTGCTGACCTAATTGAAGCAGAGCTTTGTTCATATTTTCAAGAGCTGAGCTTAACCTCTCCCTGCGACGTTGCAATATCTCTTTTGCCTCTGCAATGGGTCTTTCAACACTTAGCCCTGCTCCAATATCAACCACTGCTTTATCAGTATGGCCGATATTGGCATATATAAATGAACCGGATCCTATGGGGAACATCATTTCAGAACCTATTGAAACGTTGCCTAGCTCGTCAATAGTTGTCAGAGCTCGGTTGCAATCTTCCATAGAGATCTGGGCCATGCCAATCTGCTGCTGCAGCATTTCCGCACGCCTTTGGAACTCACGATGCTGGCTTGCAAGCACCCTTGGGTCCTGTTCATTCATATCTACCATGTATTATGCCTCATTTATGCTTTCGATCTTAATTAAGTTCCTTTTAAGACCATGTTTACTGCCAAAGATTGAGTATGCCTTATTAAGTGCATTTTTCTCGTTCTGGCTTTCAATGACCTTTGTGAACTTTTCCCATGCTACTCCGGACTTAAATGTGCCTTTGACCTGAAATGTCTTCATTTGAATCACCTATTTAGTATTATTATATAAATCCTAGGGCATCTTCTATTCTTCCCAGTTCATGACCAGTTGTTTGTGAACCTGCAACGTAACCTTTAGAATTAGCAATTAACCCGGAGGCTACCATTTGTGTACCATAATTAGTAGTACCTATATCCACAGGAAGTCCAAAAAGCTCTTCAAGGAGCTCAAGTTCCGAACTTGTTGCAAGTGGATTTACAAGTATTCCTTTATTAGTTGCAATTCCAGCCATACCTACGGTCTTGGTACCAGCTATTGTGCCACGCCTGACATCAACTTTCAAGGCATTTTCTATAGTCTCGATGGCTCTGTCACTGAGCTCAGGATGAACCAGTGCAGCAGTATCATTTGCCATGACAACATTGCCAACTGCATTCAATTTACCTGGTAATTCATGGACAGGAATATCTATACTTTCCTGATTTCTTATTGTAGAACCTCTTGGCACAAGCAATGAATTGGAATTTCCACGACAAAGTGAACCCACAATAATACTTCCATTGACCAGAGTCTCCACTACGTTGACCTGTAACCATTGCCTGAGAGTATCACAGGTATTTTCCGGCGTGCCCACTGGTACCAGCGCTAGATCTTCCGTACACGTTGCAAAAGCCCCTATTACGGGGCTTTCCTGTATAGTTATAGTTCTCATCATTATATGATCAACAAACTGAAATGATGCACAGGAGCTCTCATGCAAGTTCGGCCTGTACTTCGCCATCCTCAAACTTTGCAGCTCTTACACGAATGGATGATGGTGGTTTCTCAGAACCGCGTTCCCATACTTTCTCATTTATGGTTTTGTCTATTTTGACCATCTCAGGATCAACCTTCATGTGTTTTGTAAGATATTTCCTGATTACTTTTACAGACTGCCTGGACCTCTGCCAGCGAGGGGTTGCCTTCACTATACGAAGAGGAATGGTGTAGATCTGTTCTTTTACTATATCGTCTGCCATTATCATCACCTGTTTATTTCACATCAAGACTGCTTCTTCTCCAGTGTCTTCTCATTGGATGGCTGGTAACCTTACGGTTGGTTTTTATGATAACCCAGGTAGGAACCCTATGGTTCTGCCTGTGTGCTTTTGCCAACCTTGTCTTCTGTCCTTTAGTATTATGGCTCACTTATCTCACCTATGCTATGATTATTATGTATTAAGGTACTTATTAAATTTTGAACACATAACATAATTATATGCACAAACAATTAATATTCTTGTTCTATTATGCTTTCCTGCGTTCGATAACATGCGACTGAACATGGCTTGGAAATATTTCCTTGACCATGTCGGAACCATGTCGTTGAATTATTAATTCCCGAAGTTCGGTTTCGTAATCCGCTTTGAGTATATCCTCGCTAAGCCCTTCATCAATGATCAGGTGCTTCTTCACAAGTTCATTAACAGCAGCCCGACCAAATCCTTTAAGGGGACATACATAATGAACCCCAAACCGATCTTCTATGCTCCTGATCTCAGGCTGGCCCAATACAGGAACACGATCATCACGACGAATACCATCAGCGATGCAGCAAACATTCCCATCAGCTGCAAGGCACTCAATTGCACTTTTATGAATGAAATTGATAGCGTTCCTTGGGAAACCATCTTGCATGATCATGTCATATGCCTTTTCAAGGATAGATCTGTCAGGTTTTATGTTCCGATGTGGGAAACCAAGTCTTTCTGCAGTTTCAGAGGCCATTTTTCCGATGGGAAGTAACGAGAAACCACATGTCACAAGTTCAACCTCAAAGAATGGCTCCAGCAATATTGCGGAAAGAGAACTGTCTTTTCCGCCGCTGAATAAGACCGATATTTGCATTGAGTTACTCACAAACGCTTAATGGTAGGTTCCCTCTTCTTAGGTTGCATCTGAACCAGAAGCTGTTTGAGTTTTTCATCGTCGATCATTGTTTGAAGCCTGCCACTTTGTGCAAGCATGATCAACTGGGACTCAAGCTGTTCTACAAGTTCCTTACGGGACATACGTAGATTTGTCAGCCTTTCACGTGCTTCCTGGGTCAGTATCTGACGCATAATAGCCTGCTTTTTTGAATCTGCTTCAGCCTGTGCCTGCTCCTGCTGCATTGCTGCCTGTATGTCATCGGCATTCATTTGCGAATTAGCTGCCTGTTGCTGCTGTATTTGTGCAAACCTTCTTCTTCTTATTTCTTCAAGATCATCCGTCATGAAATTCACCTATGCTTTACAGGAATGTAAGCAGCGACTCTTTATAGGGTTATCGAAACAGGAAATATTCGATCAATACTTAGCAAGACCGGGAATATTTTCCACAAGATCCTGTTTCACCTGAAATGCAACATTGTCAAGCATGGACTGTCCCTGGGGAGCTACCACACGACCGCTCTTTAGTGCACGTACAAAACCTGCCTCTTCCAACTGCTGCAGAGCTACTCTTGCAATCGAACCGCTTCCTTTTGCCTTTACAGAAGGAGCGACTCCTCTGTTCTTCTTTCCACCATAGACGGATCGCAGCCTTTCGACACCGATAGGGCCCTGGGTATATACGGTCCTGAGTACTGCGGCACATCTTGTATACCACCATTCAGTATCGACTGGCGGAAGCTCTTTGTGTACACCGGTCTTTACATATGCTGCCCACTCAGGGGGATTAACCTTATCATTTTCTTTTAACTTCTCTGCTACCTTTGCTATTAATTCGGTTGCAGGAACGTCATATACAGTTGTCATAATATTCTCCTGAATTATAATATCTGTTAAGATACTCACCATCTGCAGGACTCAATTGCATTTAGTGATTAGTTCAGCTGGATTGTGATGTTTAAACTATCGAGTACTATATACGTTTTTCGGCATATTTAGTTTATCCGACCTATTTTTTGAACGTTTGTTCTCTTGCAGGCCCCACTGAAATGTATTCAATGGGTACACCCATCTTAGCTTCAAGGTAAAGTACATAATCTTTTGCTGCCTGGGGCAGATCTGCAAATTCCTTTACAGCAGTCAGGTCATTGTCCCAACTTGGTAGATCCTCATATACTGGTTTACATTTTGCAAGCTCTGTCGTATCTTCTGGTGGATAGTCAAGGATTTTTCCATCCATTTCATATGCCACACAAACCCTGACAGGTTCAAGATTGGACAAAACATCGAGTTTTGTAAGGGCAATAGACGTATAACCATTAAGATATATAGATTTTTTAAGTAATGGAAGGTCGAACCAACCACAGCGTCTGGATCTGCCGGTTGTAGTGCCAAATTCACGACCAACCTCCTGTATCTGCTCCCCTGCTTTGTCAAAAAGTTCTGTTGGCAAAGGTCCTTCGCCAACACGGGTGATGTAGGCTTTCACAATAGCCAGTACACTATCAACCCGGGTAGGACCAACACCAATATTAGCACATGCAGAGCCTGCAATAGTGCAGGATGATGTCACAAATTTCTGCGTTCCGTGTATCACATCAAGGTGTGTTCCCTGGGCACCTTCTGCAAGTACATTCTTTCCATCATCAAGAGCCTTATTAACTTCATATGATACATCAGTTACATAGGATCTAAACCTTTCACCAAATTCCACATATTTATTTATCAGTGCCTCATCCATAACCACGGAAGGGTCACCACCAAGCTGTTTTATGGCTGCTTCTTTTGAAGGAGCAAGTTCTTCAAGCCTTTTTAGAAATCTTTCCTTGTCTACAAGGTCACACATGCGAATTTCATCCCTGGCAACCTTGTCGATATACGCATAAGCAATACCGCGCTTTGTAGTACCGATCTTTTCAGTTCTCAAAGATTCCTGCAGACCGTCAAGTTCAATATGATATGGCATTATTATGCTGGTCTTCGCATCAACACCTACTTTTTTTGAATCGATTTTTATGCCACCTTCTGTAAGCATATCTATCTCTCTTGCAAGTACTTCTGGATTCATAACAGTACCGGGGCCGATCAAGACCCTGGAATCAAGAAGAAAACCTGATGGAATAAGATGAAGCTTGTATACATCTTCGCCTACTTTGACCGTATGTCCTGCATTGTCGCCACCCTGAAATCGGACAACCAGATCATATTCCCCGGACATTAGGTCAACTATCTTGCCTTTGCCTTCGTCGCCAAACTGTGCGCCTGTGATTATCGTAAACATGGGTGCAGGATTGCTCTGTTCGTTTAATAAAGTTTTGATTGGCATCTAGAAGTCTTCTTCAAACGCCAGCATACGAGCTCCTTCATCAAAAAATCCAGAGGAATCTGCCCTTTTACATCTCAATGCCTTGGTCGCCCCCATATCAACCAGAGTATCTATCTGCTTTTCAGCAATTGTAATGCTAACATTGAACTCAGACTGGAGCATATAGATTGCATCTGGTCTTCTTATTGAATAGAAACAAGCTTTTGACTTCTTGTCTGATGTACAGGACCCATAACTGCCGCATTTTAGTACTTTGGAACTGTTTTTGAAGTGAATAGCAAGTCCCTGCCATGAGTACACGTTATGCATTCCTTTGATACCGTATATGTTCGCTTTCGTTTTTTCTTTTCGTTTTAACATGATGGTAAATAATGAGTTAAAATTATAATTAGTTTATGTATATATTCAATGTGCCATACTGTATACAATAAATTAAAATCCATGGGAATATTATTTAAGAAGGTTTTAATAGTATCACGTTATTGTCTTATATGGGTGGAAATCATGCTAACAAGCACAATAACAACTACAGCAGCCAGTACAATTTCCTCTGCAGTAGGTACTGTGTCAATGACGACGTCAGTAGGATTACCGGAATATGGCGTCCTGGCAGCCGTTGCATTAATCCTATTGCTATCGGCAAAAGAGATTTTGTCTGCTTCTGAGAAGTGGAACAAATCACTTAATTGTTCATTAAATATGGCAATTTTGCCGTTAGGGATATCGTTTGCAGCAATAGTGTTCTTTAAGATATCAGAGATAATCTGATATCTTTTTTTGAATATTCCATACACATAGTGCTATAATACACAAAGGATTATCTCTTTTTAATTATTATTTAAAATAAAAAAGAAATTATCCTCAATAGCCAAAATTATGATTATTTATATTTATTTTTCCTGTATCCAATAATTATAGCACCCAGACTGAAAACTCCAAGAACCACACCTATTATACCAAGCTCGGGCAATTTATCTTTAATTTCTGAAGATGCATTAGTCAATTCATACCCTTTTACTTCTATATAGTCAGATTCACCTGTGCTTTCAGAAGCATCATTTATTGTTGAAGTTTCAGTATCTTCTCCAACACCATCTGACTCATTTTTTTCAGGGGTATCTGCAGGAACTATTTTCAATTCAGTACCTGTGCGACTACTACTGCTCTTTTTACCTGATGAAGAAGAAGAAGAAGAATCTTCTGAGTCCACAGTATCTCCACTACCACCATTAGTATTGCTAGTTCCAAATGGTATTGTTCTACTTACTCCATTTATAACAAGATTGAACTCACCTTCAGGCATATTGTTAGTGGTGTATTCAAGTTCAAAAGTCCCATCCGAATCTGCAGTGGTACTTACTTGAGCATCAAAAGAAAAGTCAACCTGTTCACCAAGAGAGCTTCCACTTAATTTGATATCGTAAATACCGGGTGGTATTTTGCTAGTACCAAACGTAGCCACATTACCATCTTTCTGGATAAATTTATCAGGGACTTTTAGTGTTATGCCTCGCTTAGCTGATATGTCAAGATTATCCACACCTTTTGCAGTAAGTTTAAAATGACCATCAGGAACTGTCACTTTTCCTATGTGGTATTCATACATACCATCTGAAACAGTTTGTACCTTATTAAATGAGACTTTAGCAGATATCTCTTCATTAGGAGATGCTTTACCAGTTATGGTCACAGTATCTCCTGGAGATGGATTTTCAGGAGATATAGAATAAGTCACCTCTGCAAGGGCAGCGGAAGACATGCCTATAATAACTAGAATAATCGTGCAAAGTAATACCATAAATGTTTTGTGAATCATCAAAAATGCATCTCCGAACTTACCTCTTAAAATGATTTAAATAATGTTGGAACTCTTAATAAAGCCCTTACTACTATATGACAATGCATTTATTTAACAATATCTATACATTTTTTTAATATTATAAATGAAAACCCCCTGAAATAATCCATGATTTTAGACAATATAAATAACTTTAGGAGAGGAGAGGGATGAATCCAAAAAGGAATATATTTACAAGACCATGTGTCAGAGAAACCACTGGCAAACTGTTTGTCTTCTGGAACATATAACCAAGCACAATACCTGCAAAAAAGGTGAACAACATTTCATAGATTGTCCCGTAACCTGAGTGCATTACGCCAAATAGCAGGCTTGCAAATACTAATCCACTAAAGGGACCAAGTGAATCGGAAAGCCTGGTTTGAAGAAGTGATCTGAAAATAAGCTCTTCAACAAACCCGACAAAGAATATCATAACAATGGATAATTGCAGAATGCTTACAAATGAAAGATCAGGAATCAGATTGCCAGGAGTAATAGTGAAATACTCGCCCTGTGCAATTAAAAAACTGACAATTATACACAGTGGTATATATTTTATAAAACCTTTAAATGAAAAACCCAATATTCCATTTGCTATATTCTGATGGCGTATAACTAAATAAACAGGCACTATCAGTGGTGCGTATATAAATATATAAAGATAGAGCGTCATCTCTGAAAACACTGGCATTGACATGTTCAAAAGTCTAAGTAGCGGAAGTAAAGAAAGAACCTGAAGTGTTCTGGAAACATGATTCCCCTCTATCCATATTGATGAAACAGACAATGAAAGGAGAATGATCACATGTAAGATAATTCCAACACGAACGATACCGGTATATAACAGGAACTCTGCAAGAGCCACCATTAACATTGAAACATAGATTATATAATTGTCACTCAAACCTGGAATCACAGATGTACTTACGCTTTTAAAAGGAGGTGATATATCAGCCTGCTGTTCTTCACTCATTCCAGAACCTCCGTTACATTTATCCACAAATGCAAATCTCTGTATGGTTCTGTCATATTATCTTCTCTGTAGAGCAAATATTGTAGTTTCATATCGTCACCAGTAACTGTTGGAACAAAAGATACAGGTTTTTCCCATGTGACATTATGAGCCAGAGATATATGCTGCAAGCTCTGGGGAGTTTCCATGGTCTCATTATCCAACTTAAGCACAACTGAATAATTTACAACAGAATATTCACGGTTTACTATACCTAGAATAACATCAACCTCCTCACCAACAGTCAACTGTGTTGTATAATTATCTGCCATTCTTTCAGGGCCAAGTATATAGAATTCAGTGAACTTCTCTCCCTGCTTGGGAGTGAAGATCACATATGCCAGTGTCATTACCGATGCCAATATAGAAAGTACCAGAATAATTGAAAGGATACGGTCAAGTCTTGACTCCGGTTTTGTGCTTATTTCAGCTTTAGCAGATTCATACATCTCCCGGAAGGGAACCGAAAAAGCAGCATCCCCCAATGCTTCTCTCCTAAAGATAGCCACCATGGCCATTATAACAATGAAATTTGTAAGGAATACAAGTATTGGTACAAGCCTAATACCCCACGGTGTATAGTTTAAAGCAAGACCTAGCAACGGAACCACAGCTATATTAAGCCCAAAGCTCAGAGCAATACGCTCTATACCATCAAGATCATCCTTTCCTGGAAAGAGGGCAGCTATCAGTGCATACCCTGGAAGGAATAGAACCATAGGCAAGCCCAGAACAATGCGTATAGGACTATCACTTAGAAAAGGAACCAACACAAATAGATCCGTGAGCAGCGCAAGAGCTATTACAAGTATAATGTCCGCAGGGATTCGCTTTTTTTCGGGCATGTTTTCTTTTAAGTGATACAGTTGATATGATATTAAGTCTTTCTGAATCGTTTAGATTTTTATCGATTTTGCTCGAATTATTACAGAAAGGTAGACTAACAGAGATCTATTTTAATAAAGCGAGGTAAATCACAGAAATATCTCTGAATTTTGTATATAAATATGTAGATAATATGCAGTTAACAAAATTGTAGTGATTTTCAAGCCCTTATCTCCTAAAAAGACCAGTCGTTAGGAACTTCTAATGCTGACAAAATACTCAATGAAGCAATGTCTGTGGAATTTGAATATATAATGACAGCACTTTAAAACTGTTTTTGCCAGTCGAACATCCATAAGGATACGATAAGTATTTATTCTATAACCCAGATGAAATTACATTCTCTTAAAGAGAACTAATAAGGAAGTGAAATAAAAATGCCAGCTGTTGTTGATAAAGATGTATGTACAGGTTGCGAATTATGCGTGAATTCCTGTCCGGTAGAAGCAATTACAATGAGTGATGAAAATTTTGCAGTTGTTGATGCGGACGAATGCGTGGACTGTGGAGACTGTGTAGATAGTTGCCCGGTGGAAGCAATTACATTGGAATGAATGCGCAAAGCATTCTACTTTTTTATTTTTTGTTTTTTAAATTGTGACACTTTTTTATACGACCTGAGCTTTGCATAACCAAGGGTAACCTTTGAAAGGTTCACCCTATACATCAGTACCCTCCTTAGTTATGAGCTTAGTCTGATTGGAAACCTACGGAATTCACAAGCACATAATAACCTGTTCTAAAAGGTAAAATTTGGAAATGCCCTCTTTCGAGGGCATTATACGGTCCCAAAAAAGAATACTTACTTATCAAGTATCACAACATGCAGTAAATTTCCTTTCCAGATGCTAAGAGTATCGAATTCCCAGTTGCTGGCAAGTCCTCCAGTAGCATTGAAAGCTCTGCTGCGTCCTTCAAGATAGAACCTATAACCCCCTTCATCCACAGATGACGGCACAGTAACTGTCCAGTCCAATACCTTATTATTATCTCCCACAGACTGATGCCAGTAGCTGTTACTTCCCACAGAACCCGAACATCCCGTGAAACTAATAGTTATATCCCTCAGGTGAGTTGCTGCTACGTTGTAGCCGACCCTCAGTTCAATATCTGCACCGGTAGTCCTTTTTATTATCGGACAATGAAGCGGAGCTTCATTCCAGGCTCCTCCGTCCTCCCTATACTCAAGCTTCAGGAAATCAATCGGATTTGGCTTACTGTTATCTATAACCACTTTCACAGGGTCAATAGCTGCAACGATAGGATTATGTGCTGCATCATACAATTCCAGTCTGACCTCATACTTACCATCAGGATAATGGTGAGTACGCCAATTTATCAGAGTGTGGTATGGGAAATAATTATTCGGTGGCGTCAATACTTCATAGAACCCGTTACTATCAGGTTTTACATAATGTGAAGTACCTGCGCTGATATTATACACATGCCATGACTCGTTAAAGTTGGTTTCAGAACCTCCCTCATATTTATAGAACACTTTGTAATAGACGGCGGTCCCATAGTCCGGACAACCTACGATACGGATTGTTTTACATAATGGTGTCTCAGCATCAGGACGCACTATGTGTGGCAATGGGAAAGCAACAAATTGCTTCGGTCTGTTAACCCCTTTTACATAACCTTTACCATCAAAGTAGATCGGATCAACAGCCATGTCATTGAAACCCACAATTCCGGCTTTAGTGCATGGTTTGTAGGCTTCTCCGCAAGGTACACAGATTGCATTTGGCCAGGCCTCTATCTGCACGTCCGTTGTGGACTCGCTCAAATTCCAGTTAACATCGAAGTAGCCTTCTTCGTAGATAGTTTCAAGCACACCATCCTCATCTATATCCTGCTCCACCTTAAAAACTATGTCAGGCACATCAAGGAAAAGATTCCATTCAGGCACGATCTCAGGCCAGCAACGCAGCAATCTTACAGTCGGTATTGAACTGCGTATCTGCATGATGGTATCTAAAATGTCCTCTTTTTGCTTTCCGAGCATCTCCATCATCATTTCATCGTCAGGAAGTGATGGAGGAGCAATTGAATGAGGGAACGCAGGCTGGTCCAGTATGGATGACCTATCCTTACCCACCGGCTCAAAAAGAGTATTTTTCTTGAAAAGATTCTCACGGACAGCCTCAAATCTTGACTTTGTGAACAGCTCTTTCATAGCGTCAGTGTTTGCATGCAATTCCTTCTTAATATTTTTTGAGATTATTTCGATAGCATCATCATTTCTTGATTTTAGATCCCTTGATTTTAGATTTCTGTATTCTATTTCCTTGATAACAGGCCCCGATGGCGGCCAGGGCTGCGGCCTTGGTTTAACCTTCATTTCAGGGAGCGGCTTTAGTTCCGGATAATATCGTATGTCTGGTTTTACTCCCATGTCTATTGCTTCAAGAACAGTTGGTCGCCTGAGTATGTCCCATAGACAGCGGTAACGCAATCTCCACCTCAGGACAGCATCAATGTCAAAATAGGGGATGTTGACACAGAAATAACCACATTCATCTGTCTTTGTTGTTCCAATTTCTTCTTTACGGTGAGGGAAGAACGGGAAAACCCAGCCCCATGGCTTTCCTGGGTGCGGGTACCACCAGAAAAAATTAAGGTCTACATCATACACACGAACCGTCGCTCCGGGAACCGGGCACTTTTCACCGGTATCAGGATCGGTCTTAAAGACACGACCACAAACCTTATGCTTCAATTTCCAGAGCCCAAGCATTGAATCTACAGGTTTAATGGAGATATCTTCTTTCTTGAGCACTCCCTCTCTTGAAAGAAGAACATCTTTTGTAATGTTTGCAGTGGATGCATTTTCAGAGTCTGCCAGCCTGCGTATCTGAGTCACACTTTTCACTTCATCAGGAACAATGGATATCCTGGCATTTTCCGGCATCTTTGCAGCTTCCACATCAAGTTCTATGTCCAGATCATCTGCTTTCAGCTTTTTTTCGGCTAGTATTTTCACTTCATTTGCATCTTCTGAAAAAACAACAGCTTTTAAAGGGATAGATGAACTCTTAATACCGTCCACTTTTGCTGATATTTTCACACCGTTTGTTTTTTTCACTTTTGCCATGACTTTCACTCCATTTTATTAGTTCAAAAAGCAAAGGTTGCACCTTCCGGATGTCAAAAGCAGACAAGCCTAACTAAAATTACCAACACTATTCATGTAGCACTTCAGTCATATGATAACAGCCACCCTGCCCCATTTATTGCTTCCCCAAGCTTCTTGAAAGTGTGGCATATACCCCAATTTCCCACAAATAGGGATATTCTACCTATTTTAAAGTTGGTTCTATTCCTATTTAAAATATCCGTATTTAAATAAAATCAACTGTCCAATATGTTACGTTTTTTATTTGTACTATGATAAATCCTTTTAAATATTAAAAAATTCAATAAAGCTCAATGACTTCTATCTCTTTTGCTAACGAGCTTATACGAAAAGGTATTCATTTTACCTCGATACTCATCATACTTGTCTATGCATTTTTTGGAAAACAAGCAATTCAAACTTTATTAATAGCTTATTTTGTGCTCGTTTTGAGCATTGAACACTTAAGACTTGACAGAGGAATAAAAATTCCTTTTGTTCATAAGCTTTTGCGCCAGAAAGAAGGAAAAGGACTTGGTTCACATGCCTACTTTATAATTGGTGCTTTAATTGCTGTCTCAGTGTTTAGCAAAAACATTGCATTTGCAGCCATTCTCATGACCACTTTTGGCGACATGAGCGCCGCACTTATTGGAAAAAGATTCGGAAAAATAAGGATATTTGCTAATGGAAAAAGCCTGGAAGGATGTATTGCAGAGTTTATTGTGAATCTTTTTATAGTTGTCCTGTTGTTTGAAAACCCCATCATTTCTATTTGCACTGCATTTGTTGCAACCTTTGTAGAAACTACATTCGTTAAAATAGATGATAATCTGGCAATTCCTGTATTTTCCGGTGCTTTTGCAGAACTGGCTTTCTTGCTGTTAGTTTATATGTGATCTGTTAGAACAGAATACTAAGTTCCTTGTGATATACAGGAATTCTACATCTTCTTTGTTGCTGCGTGGGTCCAGATAAAAAAGCCATGCTTTTGCCAGCGCAGCAGGTCCTAGATATTTCTCATCCCTTGCTGCAACAGGACAAGTACCATGAACATTAATACAAGAGCATTGCTAACAGCATGAAGACCTCGAATTGGCGTTCTTCCATCCTTGAGTACCCACTGAATTCAGGAAGTCGGTATCTATATTTCTTTTTATACAATTGTCAGAATCCTTTAATAATCATGAAGTCTATCTACCCATACATGACTGACAATAAAACAGATGAGCAGGTATTGACAGAAGCAAAGAGCAGGAAGAATCCTGACGCTCCTCTGCTTCAGAATACTTTTACTAGTTCCGTCACTGGTGAAGCTATCACTACACCAGGGTTTGATATCAAGTACGCCCCCCATAAATCCCAGGGTCTGCAAAGTGCATCTGATATGTGGATCGACAAGAGTAAGGTTTTTGATGTTCTTTCAAAGGAAATAATTGATTTGGACAGTATTAAAAAACTGTCACGCCAGTGATCTTCAAATACTTTTCTAATTATTACCAACCATGGTTGTTTCCTGCTGTCTTTTGTTCAAAGCAGGAAACTAATTCATATTTTGTTCTTGTGTTAATCCATTTATTCATTTCTTTGAGTGAAATAAATCAAATTGATTTGTTTTGAGCGCAACCTGGTTTTTTGACAAGGTTTTTATATGGCGCAATTGTACATTATTGTAGACTCAATTTGAACTTTATTTGATCAGAGGTTAAAATATGGCACCATGGGAATATGATATAAAATCTGTTCACTACGGAGAATGGGACAAGACGAAAGAGGATCTGAACAAGCTTGGCATAGATGGTTGGGAATTGATACGTTTCTCAGAGGACATTGATGAGACGGGGATGATCAAAGCATTCTTCAAGAGACCACTTGACTGTCTTGAGGTTTAAGTTATCCTCATCTCTATTTATTCATTCATAAATTTTACTTGTTTTATCTGATTGATTTGTTTTCACAATAACTGCAATTATATTGTCATTATATTGTCACTGGCACCTGACCTGGGAATTTTTGACTATAATTATAAAACAAGAGAATTTAATAGAATTTAATAACTAGAATGACACCAAGAGATGGAAATTAAATTAAAGCTATTAATGCAAGCTTGTCAAGTACGTCAAGGTTACTTTAATTACTCAAATGAGGGCTCTGTAGAGGGCCTGATTCATATTTTATTTTAGTATAGTAATTTAAAAAAAGTAAACCCTGGGAATCACTTGTTAAAAAAGACAAGCAGGAAGCATAATCTTCTCATAATATAAAGTTGGTTGGTATGGTAATATAATGAGACTGTGGTGGTATTATCATGCTTCCTTTTTGTCATTTGTAATATAAGTACACATACTATATAAAATATGCCAGCGATGATTAAAAAAATATACATAGGCATATAATAATAACAGCATATTATGGGGATTAGTATAAATATAATAAAAGACAATGAATATAAAAAGTAATAATATATTTATTGTTCAATTTATAATATTTATTGTTCAATTTATAATTTGTTCTCTATTAAGCTAAGTGCACTATTTTAAACAAAAATAATCAATTAGACATTAACCAATATCAAGGACGATAAAAATGAACTGCTCAACATGCAATTATAAAAAAGACATTCCCCTTTATTCTAAATGTGCAGGACTTCCAGGAAGAACTAAAGTTGGAACTGCATATTATTGTGGTCATCCTGAAATGGAAAACCCTGTACCAGTTATTTCCTTAAATGAAAATATACTTGAAGACTGTCCTATTAGTAAAATTGATGTAAATATCTCACACACAATGCAAAATACAGAAGTAAACATGTCATAATGTTGTTATGTGTTTTAAATAATAAATGATTATTTTTTCATAATCATATTAAACCAATAATTTATCGATACCTGCCAATAATTTTTTTAATTCGAATTTAATTTTAGCTTATATTTTAGCAAGTTTTATAACTGTTTATCTTTCAGATGAAATAATAAAAATGTTACAGATGAAATGATCCTGATTCTCACATTCCGCAGGTATAATTCCATTTTGAACAATTTTGCATGATAGCGTTTTTCAAACATAATTAATATCAATCTTATTTTTATATATTCAGGAAAAGCTTGTTTTGGT
>JAVEPM010000074.1:0-15234 GCA_034008115.1 Methanolobus sp. | reverse complement strand
GGAAACGCTTGTTTGACTTGCGGAATTACCCAATGCCAAAATTCTACGGGCACCATTTCCGCCATATCGCAGCGGAAACCATCAATCTGTTTGCCTGCCCAAAATAGCAGAATGTCGCGCATTTTGAGCCATGTGTCAGGCGTTGGGTCGAAGTGCTTATGATGGCCGCCGGTGTAATCTACGCCGTAATTTAGTTTCACGGTTTCGTACCAATCGGTTATGCTCGGATTGGGCGAAAAACAGTCGTTGCCAGTGGCTTTGGCTGGATATTCTACGTAGTTGTGTACCTCAAATTGGGGTTCCAGCGACGTGTTGGGACAGTAGTAAAAGTTATTTTGCGCATAAAAATGCCAATCGGTTCGGTCGTTGGCACCAAAATCGTTCACGTTGGCGGGTTTCGCATCGGAGTGGTAGTGACGCGCCACGTGGTTGGGCACAAAATCGATGAGCAGTTGCAAACCTGCTTTATGCGTGCGTGCTACCAATGCTTCAAATTCTTGCATGCGATGTTCTACATTCACTGCCAAATCGGGATCTACATCGTAGTAATCTTTGATAGCGTAAGGCGAACCGGCTTTGCCTTTGACCATGGAACTCGGGTCAGTTTCGATGCCAGCGTGTGTGTA
Organism: Methanolobus sp.; assembly: GCA_034008115.1. GTDB lineage: Archaea > Halobacteriota > Methanosarcinia > Methanosarcinales > Methanosarcinaceae > Methanolobus. The sequence continues at coordinate 14,608 of JAVEPM010000074.1, read as the reverse complement.
GTTGGTTTGTGTGGCGTGTTCCAGAATACCTGTGTACCACACGTGTGTGATGCCCAGTTGTTTGATCGCTTTCAACACTTTGGGCGTAAACGCATTGAATTTGCCACACCCATTTTCGGTGATAGAACCGTGGGGAATATTGGTAATGGTGGCGTTGCCAAATAAACGCGTAAAAATTTGATAGATAATGAGTTTTTCCATAAATCAAGGTATAGGGTGGGCAAAGATACAAAAATCTTTGATGCTGCCACGCCGTACACTAAAAAAACTCCTTTGACGCAGGCGATTACTACGCGTCAAAGGAGTTTATAAATTTTTTAAATAAACCAGCTGAAATTACTTATAATCAGGAGGACTTTATTTGTTAGTTAGAAATGTCCTTTTATTGTAGGCACAAGTTATGAAACTTGCGCCAAATGAGGGAGCTTCCTGAAAGTTCCAATTTCAGGTAGCCCGATTTCACTGCGTATTTTCTTGCCTGTTGCGCTGATGATATTGCAGAAAACACTGCAATAAACAGAAAAGTAATTAGTATGTTTTTCATCGTTCAATATTATTTATTGCTTAATTATTTTCACCATTTGTCTGATTGATGATGTTTCTAACTCTAATAAGTAAATGCCTTTATTCAATTCCTCAATATTAATTGAGCTAACAGTTGTTCCAGTTCTCAAACAATTTCCGTTAATTGAATATATTTTATAATTCAAACTTTTATTAATGCCTTTTACCCAAATAATATCTTGAACAGGATTGGGATACACGCGTAGTTTTGTAATCTCTTCAGGTGAATTAATTGAAGTAGCTATTCCAAGTAAAAAATCAATGTTTACAGCACTTGCATTTTCAACTGAAAGTTCAACGTCAATCCCATTATCAAACGAAATACCTAAGTAACTGGGAACCACCAAATATTTACCCCAATTCAAATTTTGTACTGTATATTCTCCCTGGTCATTCGTCATGCATGTAGTTACCGGAATGGTATCGGGCAATGAATAGATTACAATGTTATTGGAAAATAACGGAACGGTATCAATATCACCTCCTTCATTCACAGCTATTTGTCTTTCTGCTTTGCCTGATATAGTTCCACTGCCGTTTGTCAGACCAAAGGGAATTATTCTTAAATCGGTATACACTTCGCTATCCTCGTTAAGATCGAAAATATGGGCATCTCCAACAATGGCAGAACCAGGCGCAAAAGTTATAATGAAATTATCGGTTTCGGGTTTTGTTGGTACAGCCATAATTTTCCATCGGCCTTCAGGTAAAACGTATCTGTTTTGTTCATTCGGAATTTCTTGAATTCCCTTTTTTGTGTCTTCATTTAAAAAGAACAGGACATAGTTTTCCATATTAAAAGGTGAGCCGTTAAGGGATACATTCAACTCTGCAAATGGCACAATGTTATGGATATCCACGTCCACCTCGTACCATTCCGATTCGTTTTTACCATCGGTGGCTTTCACATAAAGTTTTGCTGTAATATAGTCCGCTACATAAGGTGCTACCAAATATAACTTAGAACTATCACTTTCAAGAGTAGTCTCTTTGTTGTCCAGCTTTAATTTCCATTCAAATGTGCAGTTATAGAGCGAACTGGTTTCGGGGTCGTAGCTGGCGCTGGCATCAATAAGCAGGGTTTCGCCTTCGTTGACTTCAAGCTGCCAATCGTTGGCAACAGAAATAACCGGAGGCAGCTCGTTGGCTTTTACAGCGACTCCAAGCGTGGCGGTGTCCGAATCTATTCCGTCACTAACCACCAGTTGAATGGTGTAGTATTCTCCGTACATGGCATCTTCCGGATAATCTGCAGGTTTGGGAGGTAACATAAGTGTAACCGTTGGATTTGCGGCATTGGCATTACTGAAAGTACAATACTCGTCAAAACCAGGTACGCTCCATTTATATGTCAGTTCATTGCCATCGGCATCGTAAGAACCATCTCCATGAAGCTGAATCGTTTTCCCCTCAAACACTTTCAGGGCTTGCCCGGGCGCAGTGGCTGAAGCTATGGGTGCAGTGTTGGGTTTAGGTAGAGATGCCGTTTTTATTCGTCCCCAATCTATGAAATACAGTTGGTTATTATTATCAATTTCAAAACGGTATGAAACATTAGTGTTATTAATATGATGTGTAAAACGCTTTTTATCTGGTTCATAGCAAAATAATCCGGAACCAGAGCCATAATTTTCATTAACCCACCATAAATTACCATAGTTATCGGTTTTTATATACCGGACATTCGACTCGTGATACGTTTGATACTCAGAATATTCTCCCAACCAAACAACCTCTTTGGTTTGGATGTCGTATTCGATTACACCGTTTATTGCCGTTCCAAAATATAGTTTATCGCCCGAAGCCGTAATTGCATATACATGGTTAATTGGCGCACCATGGCTTTGTGGGAATAAACTGTCGGTTACTGAAAGGTTCATAATACCCGGTTCAAGTCCTAGCCAGAGTTCTCCGTTATTATCTGCACCCATGCATTCCACATCGCTGGATGGTAAAGGCCATGTAGACCAAACATATGCCGGGATATACGGTGATGTTAAAGAAATATTAGGGACAGCCTGCCATTGTTCACCCACTTTTTTATAAAGTCCCTCACTGGTAGAAATGTACATTTCACCCTTGTGGCAATACAACTGGGTAGGCTCACCGTTAATATTTAAGTCAACGGTTAATTGTTCCTGCCAATTAGTGGTGTCGGTGCAGGTAATCAGGTCACCTTCATCGCTTAGCATCCATAAATCGCCTTTATCATCTGTAATTACCGAAACAAATTTTTTATTATTCATATTTATGGAAACCGGTTTATCGAACATTTTATATTGGGGTAAACTGTCCATATTTATGTAATAAACCTTTTCGTTGTATGTTGATATTGCCCAAAGAGCATTGTGAATACTATCCAAGGCAATATGACTAACGTGTCGTTCTGACGTATATAAGGGATGCGTATTTTCAAACAAATATTCTGCTTGTAAATCAGTAACACTTACCCTCCAATGTTTTTCGTAAGTCTTTTCAGTATTTTCGGGGTTATATGCTTTTAAGGTGAGTAAGAAATGACCTCTGTTTTCTGCATTTACAGTAAAGGTTTGGCCAGTAGCAACTTTCTCGCCATCTATGAGCCATTCAATGGTTAACGCTTCTTTATTGTAAAATTCGGCGCTCATCTCTTTTGTTTCGCCTTTTTTTAAGGTGAAATTGTTTTTATTAATGAGCGTAACATTATCGAGTTTAGGAAATATTAAACTATGGTCGAATTCATAAATTGCAATATCTTTATTATAGTCAGCAGGGAAAGCCATAGCAGTGCTGTTCTCAAGTGGCGTACCATTTGACATACCTATGCTTTTAATTGTTTGGGTAGAAGGGCAGTACTGCGGATAGCCCACATAACAATAATCTTGTTGGTATCTCAAATAGCTTTGACCAATAAGGTTTAAAGTACTGTCAAGATAAACAAGGCGTTCCGAGTTGCTGTTGCCCCGTTCGGGTACATTCATGCTTTGACCATTGTAATAAGTGCCTCTATCGTCTGTCCTGTTTGAAATATCCTTACTAGTAAATACAATATTGTCATTTTCATCTATAGTCGCATGATCAAAACTATAAAGTAGTTGTCTGAACCTACCGGTTACAATTGTGTCGGTAAACGATTGATTCCATTTTTCAATAATTACTCCGTCTCCATCGTCGCAGAAACGGTAATAACAGCCACTATAAGGACTTTTCAATACAAATTTTGTCTGTTGTTCATTATTGCTAATTAATGTTGGGATGTTATTGGGGTATGCCAACAATATTTCATCGCCCGAACGCATATGGGAGATACTCAGCGTACCGTTTGACTCAATAAAATGAGTGCCAAACTCGCAACAATCAGTAGTTTTAACCCCAATGCCATATTGAGAAAGGCTTTGTTGTCCCAAATAACTTCCGTCTAAAGTTGAAAAGGTAACCAGTCGGAAAGTACTGTTATATCCCCATTCACCAGTAAGGTATTCTGTTTCGCTATCCCAGGTGTCTAACCAAAATGTAGAAGAAGGCCCCAAATCTAAAAGCAGAACAGGGTTGTTGTTTATGTCAATTCTAAATTCAGCGTATTCACCGTAGTTGCCATACGAACGTTGCCATATTAAGTTGCCTTCAGGGTTTAGTTTTATAATAGTAAAATTGCAATTGTTAGTGTATGGAATAGAAAAACTGCCCATGTTGATAGTTGCGGTATTGGGATAGCTTCTGGAAATTAGAATATAAACATTATTATGGTCATCCACTTGCACCCTATGAATACTAACTATACCTAAATCAAATGAATACGATTTTGACGCGTGCAGAAACCAGGCTAAACTATTATCAGGGTTTAATTTGCAGATAAAGGGTGTAAAGTTTTCGCCATCTGGTCCTTGCTGTGCCCCACGATGAAATGTATGTCCGTCAACCGTAAAAGAATGAGACATTCCATACCCGCCTTGTTTTGTAAATCCATAATCTCCCCACAAATAGCTACACTCGTTTTTTATTAAACTTTGCGCCGATTGCCCACCAACACCGCTAAGCGTGGTGGTATTCATGCAATTTTGGGCATTACTGTTTATTGCCAGAACAAGCAATAAATATATACTGATTGTGATACTTTTCATGTTAATCTTTAATTGTATATTGGTAATTTATTTTTTAATAAGCCTGGCAGCAATAGAAGGTTTGTTTTGGTATTGTATTACCAACAGGTATGTGCCATTTTCTAAGTTGCTTGTCTGAATGGTTATGTTTTCAATATCAGATGTTGGAACGTCCATTATTTTGTTGCCCAAGATGTTATACAATGAAATATTTTTTGCATCAGGTAGCTGCTCAATAACAATATAGCTATTGAACGGATTCGGGTATACGTTAATTAATTCATCATCAAACAATTGTAAAACAGCATTTGTAATATTGACATTTTCAACAAATGAAGGGTAACCATCGTTTATGCCAGCATCAATTACCCATGTGTTTTCAAAATCCCATCCTATGAAGCTCTCCCGGGTTTTCATCTGGCTGGTAGTTAGCCCAGTAGCTGCATTTTCATCGGCAAGATTTGAAACCTGGGCAGAGGATTCCGTATCCCAGTAATTGTACCTCATATAATAATCGTTACCATCCACACAACTTCCTACGAAACCTTTTGAATAGACAGTTACTTCGTTTTCATAATCGACAATGCCGGTTGAATAACATTTGTTGATTGCTGCGTTTTCGTTGCGTCCGGCAAACCCTCCAAAATATTCAGCATTAACATTTACGACAACATTACTACGGGAGTAGCAATCCTCTATGGTTGTTTGCTTATAATTTGCACCCACAAATCCTCCAACAAACCGATCTCCCTTAACCGTACCTGCAGAATAGCAGCAGGATACGCTGGTGTTATAATTTCCATCATTCCGACCTATAAGTCCTCCAACGAAATCTTCGCCAGTAATAATTCCATTAAAATATGCTTTAGCAATAGCTGTATTCATACCATTTCGCCCTATAAGTCCGCCTACTTCATCCGATCCTTTAACCGATCCCGTAACATAACAGTTTTCTATATTACTGGCATCAGTTGTTCCAACAAGGCCTGCAGAATACATACTGCCTGTGAGATCAACATTGGTAAGACCTAAATTTTTGATAGTCGCATTTTCAATGTAATCAAATAAGCCAGCACTCCTATCTGCATTCATAAATAAGCCATCTATGGTAAATCCATTCCCGTTGTATGTGCCCTTAAAATAAGCTTTGGGTTTCCAGCCTTCACCTTCGTTCCAGTTTTGAGTTGCTGTTGCATCTATGTTTTGTGTTTGCACAAAATACTTACCTTCAAAAACATTGACTTGTTCTGCAAACCATCTTAAATTGCCCAACGTAGCAATAACGAAAGGATTTTCTTCAGACCCACTGCCCACAGGCATAGAAACTTCAGCAAATTTTAAATATGGATATCCGCTATTAATTTCTGCATCTATTTGCCAAATATTGGTGAAATCCCAACCTGTGAAAGTATTAATATTTTTCATTTCAGCTGTAGTTTTTCCCTGAGGCAAAGAGCTTCCATTATCAGTACTACCTTGAGTTGATGTTTGCCGTGATGTTTCGGTATCCCAATAATTTCCGTTCATTTCAAAATTACTTCCTGTAGAAGTAATATTACCAACAAAACCAACATTATTAGGAGCTGTTCCATTAAGATAAGATACGTTGCCAACAGAATAACATTTATTAATTTTTCCTGATTGAATATCTCCTACAAAGCCACCGTACCATTCTGCATCCTCTTGATATACAGTAACACTTGTAAGACTAAAGCAATTTTCTATTTTTACTTCTTCTTCTTGCACTCTAATATTCTCTCCTGCAAAACCACCAACTCCAAGCCTTCCTTCTACAGTTCCCGAGCTGAAACATTCAGTTATAATTGAGCTGTTCGAACCAATAAAACCCCCAATAAATTTTGCCCACCAAGAATCTGCACCTTCTACCTGAGTATTAGTAAAAGATTTTGTAATAGTACCATTAAAAGATTGACCTGCTAATCCCCCAACATTTTCACGCCCCTTAACATAACCTGAAACCTGAGTATTTTCTATTTCTCCCAGCCAACTACTACCCACTAATCCACCTACTTGTGTATAACCAATAATATGTACGTTATTCAATTTTATATTTTTTAGACTTGCATTTTCAATAGCTCCAAAAAGCCCCATTCCTTCGGCATATTCCTCGCCTCTGTTTATGTAAACATTAGAAATAGAAAAATTCTGTCCGTCATAATGCCCCGTAAAAGGATAAGCTTCTCCGGCATCATCATTGTAACCGGCTCCAATACTGTTTAAGCCTTTACTATTATCCCAATTAACAATATCTTCAGGAAATTCAATATCGGCAGTTTGCTCAAAATGCTTATCCCAAGCATCAGCATTTTCACTAAGCCAATAGATATTTTCCCAGGTTTCAATTTGATAAGGATCGTTTTGTGAACCACTTCCTTGAGGCACTATTGCCGTTTGTGCCAATAATGTTGTGCTTACAAGCCAAAATGCTATTGCTATTAAATTCTTTTCCATTGGTAAATTATTATAATAAGTTTAAATAAATGTTGTTATATTAGTTTTTGAAATTATCAACCTTATGGTGACAAATGTTTTTTTGAAACCCAATTTTATCGTTCAACAGGGTTCCCTTCTTCATCCCATTGTAACCATTCGCCAACTTCCTCTCCATTTTCGAATTGCCCTTTCACATGCAATTGACCATTGGAGAACCAAGTAGTCCATTCTCCGTGAAGATTTCCTTCTTTGTAATTCTCTTTTTTTAGGATATTCCCGTTTTCATCGTACCATACCCATTCACCATCTTCAATTCCATTTTTATAATTGTACTTGTAATTGATTTGTCCCTTTTGGAAATACTCAACATATTCTCCATGTTGTTTGCCATTAACAAAATCGGATTTTAAATAAACGGTTTTACCATCGGGGAAATAAGCATATGCACTGCCTGTAAAAGGCTTATCAGCTTTTGGCAAATATGCGACACCCCCTCTGTCCTCAAGTTCGTGAATCAGAACATTTTTGTCGGATTCGGACTGTTGATTGCTCCCACATGCAACAACGAGACATAGTACACATGCGATAATTAAGAAATACTGAATTTTTTTCATGAAATAAAATATTAAATTGATTGACAAATAGAAAAATGTTTGATTTGTTACTTTAAAACTTTTGTAGCATACCGCAACACCCCTGTAGTACGGCAATAGAATGAAACATGGGCCTGGTTGTTATCCATAATTTCAAGATCATAGTTCGCATCGCAACGGTAATCGGACTTTCCCAAAATTGATTCGTAAGACCAGCTGCCCTTTTTTGATGCCATTTTTAACCCGTAGCTTTCATCGTAAAGAATATGCGGATTGCCCAGTGTATCGCAGGCCATGGCCCTGTCGAAGCGGTTCGAGCCTCCTGCATTTCCAATACCCTGCTCCTGCCAGTTATTGATTCCGGCAGCTTTGTAGAGGTAATGAATGTTGTTGTCGTACGAAGAATACCGGTATGCAATGTGGAGATTATCAAACGGGTCGGTGGCAATATTGATACCTGCGTAAGAATCGTTGCCCTCATCACCTGAGGCAATTTGATTAACAGTCCAGCTGTTATCGGAATATCCTTTAAATGAATAATACACGTTTTCGTTATTAAAATGGGCGATGTGTTTATTCCCTTCGCTATCGACAACAATATCTGAACTACTGCTTGAAATGTTATCATCGAGTATTTCAACGGGGGTAAATGTTCCCTCAAAAGAATATGTTGTATACCGCATGCCATAATTTGCCCGTTCAAAAGCTATGTGAATAACATCGTTATTATCGGCATATATTGATGGGTAACGTGCCTGGAAATTTTGGTCGCCCAAAACGTCCACCATTACGGAATTAAAAGACTCGTTGATGCTTTTTTCAGCTATATACAACCGCTCATTGTCATTGTCGGTATGTGCATAGCCTCTGTAAATGACAAACACATTTTTTTGATTGTCAACGGCTATGTCTATAATATTATCGGATACAGGGTTTGCTACTTCACTAACTGCCCAGTTGCCCTCGTAAGGCTTATAGGCGTATTTTAGACTGTAAATATCGTTTTGCGACACTATGTAGGCGATATGTATACCGCTGTCGGCATCGTAAGTAAGCATATTGTAAATACCGGCTTCCGCCCCTGCAATGCTGTCAACACGTTCGATGTTCCAACCTTCCAACTTTTTATCCTCAGGTATTTCTGTCTTTTCTTTTTCACATGCTGTAAAAACAATAACAGCTGATATAACAGTTAATGCTAACTTTTTAATAATTCTGTATTTTTTCATTGTACTTATTTTAAATTTGTTTCCTACTCGTAAGGCTTTTCGGTTCCGCCTGGTTTTATGTAATGATTTCAATAAATTTGGGGCAAATCAGGCACGCGAATCAGAATTTCATGGTTTCTACCACATAGTCCAGCGCTTTATCGATGGTTTGCTTTGCTGCAAGACGGTCTTCGATATTTGGGCTGTTCTGAAAATTCATGAATACCCAAACTGCACCACCTTCGTAGGGAACGATATAGCCAAAGCGTTCAATCTGGCTCAAACGTTTATTTATCAGCTCAAATCGGTACACTTCTTTGTCGCCTACCATGGTTTTTTTGCAGTTTTCACCAAGGGGTTCAAAATAGTTACCACCCATGTGTTTCTGGGGCACATAATTTTCTATGAAGTTTGCAATTTGTTCGTCGAGGTTTCCGATGCAATGGTTGTAATTGTTGAATACCAGCAGAGAAAATCCATTACCGGCAACCGGGAGGTTGATTTCTTTAATTACATCTTTGTAATTATAAACCTTTTTAAATTCGATGCCTTCAGGGGCTGACGCATCGGGTACAATTATTTCTGCAAACCGTGCCACCCTGAAACCGGTGTATTTGCTCCGATTTTGTGGTTTATCGTAGTTGTCGGATCTGGATTCTACATTATAATCCTTTTCGGCCCAGGCGCCGCCCATAAATGCTTTATTGCCTTTTCCATCATTTGTCCATTCGTAGACATTGCCGCTCATATCGAAAAAGCCCAGCTCGTTGGCTTTTTTTGTTGCCACGGGGTGCGTTTTTCCTTCGCTATTGTCTTTATACCAGGCTACTTCACCCGGATTATTGCTACCGCTGTATGTATACCCCTGCGTTTTGGAACCACCGGCAGCAGCGTAGCGCCACTCGTCTTTACCGGGCATGCGGTATCCTTGCGATTGTTTGTTTTCGCTTACGTTGGCAGAGATTATTGTGTTGTCGGTTTTCTGTATTTCGGCAAACTGATAATACATATCGAGTCCTTCTCTTTCGCTAAGCTTGTTGCAGAACATCGCTGCATCGTACCAGGTGATATTCTCGACAGGTAAACTTTCGCCTATAAATTCAGAAGGGTTGAAACCCATAAGCATTTCAAATTCCTTTTGTGATACCTCTGTTATCCCCATATAAAAACTGGCTTCGACAGTGTTGGTATTTGTTGCATCTTTTTCAACCAATATTGTTCTGACCAGTTCCTTTTTAGGTTCGGGTTTCATATCCTGCTTATGCACAACCTGCGTAGTTTTACATGCTGACATGGCAAGAGCTATCAGCAACAGACTTTTAAGATTACTTATTTTTTTCATGTTTACTATTTTTATTTTGTCATAATTTGCGTTGTGAAATTAATTTCTGTATTGATGCTTTTGTGTTGAAATTTGAGAATGCAGCGATCAACTTTGTAAGCGTTGTATTTTATGCATTATCTGTTTTCGGCGGAAATAAGCCATGGGAATACGTTCTCCGTTGCTCAATTCGATATAACAAGGCCAGACGGTGTGCAGCAGGGTAACATGTGTAATATTTACCAACACACCCTTATCGGGGGATATAAAACCTGACTTTGGTAATGTTTTTTCGAAATAAGCAAAGTCTTTGTCTGCAATCAAAGGCGGACCCTCCGCCAGATAAAAATTGGTAGTATGCTCGTCGCCTCTGCAGTATATTATATTTTGCAAATAAGTAAACTGCAGCAGTTCTGCATTTTTAAGCACTATTTTTTCCATGAATAACTAAAATATCGAACGAAAATAATTCCACTCAATATTTTAACAGACCTGACTTTTGAAACCGCCGGAAATAAATTTGAATTTGCAGGATCTTTTTTTGGCAATGGGTTTTAATACGAAATAGCAGGCAAGGTGTTTTTACCGCATATCAGATTGTTTCCAACAAAGATAAAAACTGTTGTTTCCGACGGGAAGATATTGGTATTTCGCGGCCATTTTCCATAACAACAAAGCCCCCGTCGGTTTTATCGATTTTATGAATTTGGTTAATGTTCACCATATAGGATTGATGCGGGCGGGCAAAACCATATTCTTCAAGTATCCCAACATATTCGCACATGCCTTTTGAGACCAGTATATCACGTTTGTTGTATAACACGAAGGTGGTATAGCTATTGTCACTTTTGCAGTACGAAATATCACTTATTTTAACAATAAACATGGAATCAGTTGTGCGTAGTACTATTTTTCTGTTTTTTTGCGTCCCGGAATAATGATCCAACAAATTATTGAATTGTTCATTTGTTTCAGGTTGTATAGCCACGGAATCAATGGCATTGCGAACGGCATTAATGAATTCAAATTCGTTAATGGGTTTCATGATATAATCGAAGGCACTGAACTTGATGGCTTTAATGGCAAAGTTATTATATGCCGTAAGAAAAATAACTTTAAAATTATACGGCCGGACATTTTGCAACACATGGAAACTATTGCCGTCTTCGAGTTCAATGTCCATAAACACAACCTGTGGTGCGGTATTCTTTATTAGGGCCACCGCATCAGCAACTTTTCCAGCCTCGCCCACAATTTCGATATCGGAAAAATTTTGATTTAACAACAATTTGTAAGTATCCCTAATGGGTTGTTCGTCTTCGATTATCGCAATTTTAATCATGCTTCTGAATTGTGTTGATGAATTAACGGGATACGGATTTCAATACGCACACCTGATTTTTCCGGTTCAATATCGTTTTTATTTATCAATTTACAGGTAAATGTTTTCCCATACATGTGCTGAATGAATTTTCTGCGTTGTTCAAATATTTTCATTGCCTTTGAAGCATGTTTCGCCGTAGTTGAATTGCTTTGCTGATGGAAACCAACACCGTTATCTTCAATAATAAATTCTACCCATTGTTCTTTTATGCAGGTAATTGTTACATTTAGTTCGCCTGTGTACCCAATGTTGCCAAAGCCGTGTTTTATGGCATTTTCCACAAAAGGCTGAACAAGCATAGGCGGAATGAATATAAATTCAGGGTCGTCTATATTGAATTGCTGCAAGGTGTAATTGAATTTTCCGGGCATTCTCATTTGTTCAAGCTCAATGAAATTTTTAAGCATTTCAACCTCTTTTTCGAGGGAGATAACTTCGCTGTCGGAATATTCGAGGGTTGAGCGCATTAATGAAGCCAGTTGCGAAAGATAGCCCGATGCTTTTGATGGCTCGTTGTGCAGCATAAAATACTGGATTGAGCCCAGCACATTAAAAATAAAATGGGGCTTCATTTGTGCCCTGAGTATCTTTTGTTGCAAGTCTGTTTTAACGAACCGGGCTTCTTTTCGTTTTATGCGATAGAATAAAACAATTAACAGAATAATCACAATCAGCAGTGCGATTATGGCATAGCCAAATTGCATACGCTGGTTTTTAATCTGGTTTTCGGCCGAAAGCAGTTCTATTTGTTGTTCTTTTTCTCTGGTCTGGTATTGTGTTTCAAGTTCAGCCATATTGTTTATTACATCGGCCGAAAGAATGGAGTCGGTTACAGCTTTAAAGTTTATATAATATTCGTAAGCTTGTTTATAATTGCCTTTTCCGGCATAATAACCAGATATAAATTCGAGTATCTGGCTTTCCATTTCGAGCAGCTTGCACGAACGGGCTTTTTTCAATGCTTTTTCGGCATGACTAATCGCCTTGTTTTCATCGCGTTTTTGGGCGTAAATTTTTGCCAGGGCAGTTAATTCTTCGGTAATGCTCATGCACTCGTCTATCTGTTCCGAAAGCTTCAACGATTTTTGGTGATAAACAATGGCACTATCCAGCTCTCCGGTTTCATGAAAAACGTTTGCAAGGCTGCCCAGGCCGGAGGTAATGCCCCGGTTCCATTCAGCTTGTTCTGAATAATAAATTACTTTTTTGTAACATGCAATGCTGCTGTCGTTAAGCCCTTTATCATGGTATAAATCGCCCAACCCGCTATAAAAAACGGCTTTGTTTTCGGCGCTTATTCCCGGCTTTGAGGCGATATCCTTTTTTGCCAAATCAATATAATACGCTCTTTTTTCATCGTTGCTAATAGCACTATACAATGTGGCCAGGTTCATATAATTATTAAACAACCGGGGGTAGTTAATGGGTTTGCGTATTTCTACCGATTTCAGCTGGCACTCAATGGCATTGCCGAAATCACCCATTTCGTTGTACACAATGCCCAGGTTTTCATAGCTGTTGGCAACGCTAGCCATTTCGTTCATGGCCTTGTTTATTTCAAGGGCGGCGGTAAAATTTTCAATGGCTTGTTCATTTTGCCCGGTATAGCAGCTTGATATTCCCAGCTTGTTATATGCCTCGGCAATCCATGAGCTATCGTTTTCGTGCCGGGCAAGGTCCAGCATTTTCCGGACACAGGCATAGTAGTTGTCCCACTCGCCCGCATACTCGTAAATGTTGGCGATTTCTTTTAATAAATTCTGCTTTTCTTCGATTTCTTTGGATGATTCAAAAATGGCCATCAGGCTGTCGGCTTTGGTGCCTTGGGCATAGACTGAAAGGTTTGCCATGAAAAAAAAGAATATGAATAATAAAACAGAAATGCTGTTTTTCATTAATGGGAAGAAAAGTAAAAGCTGGAATATTTGGCGCTTGTTTTTATATTTCTCAGCAAAGCTGATGTGAGCTTCTGAATAACCTTGTGTATGTATATCGAAACAAATAGGTTTTCTCTGTACATTAAGAATCTTGTGGAGCATCATTGATTTCCTCAACTTTTTAAAAAGCCGCAAAATACAAAATAAACATGTATTTTTTCTCTGTGAGGTTGCAAAGATTGCACTCTTTTGCAAATTTCGGTCTGTGGGTTGGCTTGTGCGATTTGCAAATGTGTGCAATTTACGTGGGCTTCCCCAACTGTCCCGAAGGGCAGAAGCGGGCAGGCAAAAAACTATTTTTTTCTTGCACCCACCTTCAATCAATGAGCTTATATTTCCTATACGTTTTTTCAATTTATATAATCAGGTTTCAATGTTGCAGTTCCGTTTCATTTCACTTGCAGCTAACATCTGTGTATACGCCATAGCGTGGCGCCTATTTTTGCTGTGTGCGTATACGAGGAGTTTTGATTTCTAGTGTTTAGCTATTTTAATTGGATTGTGCTTATGGCGCATAGCCAATCTGTTAAATGAGGTACTAATTATAAAAGTCTAAATTACCCAATCTTTATGTGCTTCTACCGACTAAATAAAACAACGCAACGAATGTAAAGTTTTATTTTGTAATTAACAAGTTTTTAGAAAAAAACTTTTCGCATTTTTTTGCGTGTGTTTCTAAACAAAAAAATCCCCACCAGTGATGGCAGGGATTTTTGAATTATGAGATTGGTTGTGATTAGCCTTTGATAGCAGCGATGCCAGGTAATACCAAACCTTCGATAGCTTCCAATAAAGCGCCACCGCCGGTTGATACATAACTTACTTTGTCGGCTACACCAAATTTGTTAACGCAAGCAACAGAGTCGCCACCACCAACAAGTGAGAACGCACCGTTTTTAGTTGCTTCTACAATAGCGTCAGCTACTGCGCGTGAACCGCTAGTGAAGTTGTCAAATTCAAATACACCAGTAGGACCATTCCAAAGAATAGTTTTTGAGTTTTTGATCACATCAGCAAAGATAGCTTCTGTTTTTGGACCAATGTCCATACCTTCCCAGCCATCAGGAA
>JAVEPM010000288.1:0-2501 GCA_034008115.1 Methanolobus sp. | reverse complement strand
GGATTTCCTTCAGGTTTTAAAACTAAGTCTTTAAATGTATCATCTCGTTTTAAGGACTTATTTAATTTTTCTGCTTGTGTTGGACTTATTAGCTTATTAACAAAAATATCTTCTGGACTAAAATTACTAGACAGAAATTCAAATGCTGCTCGTTCATCTCTCCATTTACGTGTCGACCTCCCTGCGACCAATTTAAAATTTTTATCTTCATTCCCACGTGATAGATACTGTTGCATATATGTACGAAGATCTTTAATATAATCTTCATATATAGGAGCTCTAGCTAATACATCCGATATTTCTTCAATATCTACATTGGCCAAATTAGTGTGAACTTTAAAAACATCTTGAGCAATCTGTATTGCATAATCTGCTCGAGCTTTACATATTTGTTTTGCAGGACACCATCTACATTGTTTCTCTCCTGGACAAAAAGGCGCATCATCTAATAATGCTTGTTCTACACCTGGAATAAGTCGATCATTAACCCAAAATAATAAGTCATTTGGAGTGAGCCTTACTAAATCAAAATTTTCAATTCTTGGCTGTACCACATGAATATGAATTGATTCATAAGATGATAATATTTTTGGAGTATCTGCTGCACCTGCTGCTGCACCTGCTGCATAGGCATATAATTGGTCATTATTATCTGCATATACTGGTACACCTTTACCAAATTTCCAATCAACTATATGTAATTCAGTAGGAGTTTCAATTACAACATCAGCCGTTCCATAAATATTTTCTAATAATGGATGATATTTA
This sequence comes from Methanolobus sp., assembly GCA_034008115.1. Lineage (GTDB taxonomy): Archaea > Halobacteriota > Methanosarcinia > Methanosarcinales > Methanosarcinaceae > Methanolobus. The sequence goes on along the minus strand of JAVEPM010000288.1, from coordinate 1,733 downwards.
TGGAGATATACTACTTTCTCAATATCAATGGTGTATGAATCTGGAAATAATGTTTTAGTTATATTATCCAAATACTCTAAGCAATCTGATATTGGATTAATATATTCTGTAGGATCGTCAAAGAACTGTTTCAATGCTGATTTAATATCAGCTTCTATAATATTAGGATCATCTTGTCGTAATAATACTTCCATGGTTTTATGCAGCCGAGTACCTTCATCTGCATATTCTGATACTTCTTCTCTTTCAGCCCTTTGCGCCAAACTAAAGGATCCTGGACAATCCAGGATCCTTTGAAGTCGACTAGGGCTCATATCACTATGAACCGTCATCTAGTAATCCCTCCTCTTCTAATCTTCGTATATAAGCTAGATTTACACCATGATGTATTTCTAACTCACCTAATTCATAAGCTAGATCACTTAGTTCATTTTGTAATCTAGTTATCTCTTTGGTTATTTTTTTAACTTCTTCTCTTATCTCGAGGTATCGTAAAGTCTGCGCATTCAATTCCATTTTCAGGTATCTCCTTTCTTTCAACAAATTTTGGATTAATGGGTAATCCAGTTTGACTGCCCCCTAAATACTTCCAAATATACAGTTTTTTATCAAGACCTCGTCCCATTCTAAGATATTCTCTTGGTGCCGTCATGTTATTCATCCTCTGTAAAAATTTCATCTTGACATTTCTGGCATATACCAGAAATTGTAAACTCTTTTTTTGATAATTCATCTCTAAAATTAGCAGCATTTTTGCCGCACATTACACATGTATTATTTTGAATACTGGTAGTTCTAGTACGACCAAACATATCTCGTGATACTTCATCAAGAAACTGTTCTATTCTGACTGATTTACTCATCTTACCCTCCTAATTCAATTATTATTTTTATATGATTAGCTTTACAATATTTTTGTAATTCATCAAGAGTAATAGTAGTTATTGATTGTTGTGGTTGTGATTGTAGTTGTGGTTGTGATTGTGGTTGTGATTGTGGTGCAGATTTAGTAGGTTTTTGATTTTGACGTCTTCGTTGATGTGCTTTGTAAATTTCATATACTACTTGATAGTCATCTGCTCCATTATATATGAATTTTTTCTTACCATATGCATCTATTATATCTGTAAAGTCTTCAGGAACTTCTTTTCGTAAAGCTGATATAACAGCACTAGCTGAACTGGCTATTAATTTTGGATCTTTACTAACTAACATTTGTGTGGTAAGTGGAATGTTTCTGTTTTTGACCAAATTATAACATATTCGTTGAATCTTTCCTAATTTTATCATCTTAGCTCTCCCTGATCTATATTGAGTTTTAATACGATCATGCGGCTGTTTATACCGCGGGATTTGTTGTGTGGCTTGATGTTCTTGTATACATTCAAGTTTCTTTTCTAATTCTTGTTTCTTTTCTTTTGACAAATTCATCGGACTCTCCATCTTTCACATGAACTTTTACGGCCAACATAAATATATTTTTTGTCTTTAAATACATCTTGCCAACCAAAGCACTTAGATGGTTTGTTCTTATGATGCTTACAATATTGACAGATTTTCTTAACTTCTTTCATAGTAAGTCCTGCATATTTGTTTAATGGTATAATCAATTGCAGCTGATCTACCCACTTTTGTGTGAATATCAAAATAAGTATCATCAGACTTATAAAACAATATATACAAATCTGACAAATAATTTATCAATTCAATAACACCAGCAGATTCTAACAGTA
>JAVEPM010000287.1:0-2514 GCA_034008115.1 Methanolobus sp. | reverse complement strand
GTGGTTACAAACGGATAAACTAAAAGTATTAAACAAGTCGAGTATGGCAAAACTTAAAAACAGTCTCAGCAGACACGGGTTCATTCAACCCTTTAATGTTTGGGACAATGATGGACAGCTCTATATTCTGGACGGACACCACAGGAGAACAGCAATGTTGGAGCTGGAAAAAAGTGGAGAGAAACAGTTTCCCGATACCCTGCCTGCAAACGTGCTGGACTGCAAGGATAGGAAAGAGGCGGTTGAGTTTCTATTGCTTTATAGCAGTCAATATGCCACAATAAGCGACGAAGGAATGAGGGACTTTCTGAAATTAGAAGAGCTGGACATTGAACTGCTTACGGACGAAGTAGACATTGCAGGCTTTGGCTCGATGGCAAAAATGTCTGAAATGGAAGAAGAGCAAGAAAATGAAGGCAAAACAACAATATGCACATATGTTGGGGTTGACACCGACACAATATACAACGAAAGCAATCTCGACACGCTCGGTCGAATGGAAGACGGGAGTATTGATTTAGTTGTCACCAGCCCACCGTATGATAACCTTCGTACTTACAACGGCTATTGTTTTGATTTCCCGAATTTATCGAAAGAATTATTCAGGGTTTTGAAAGACGGAGGGGTCATTGTTTGGGTTGTTGGCGATGCAACTGAAGACGGAAGTGAAACAGGCACGAGCTTCCAGCAGGCTCTATCGTTCAAGCAATTGGGCTTCAATTTGCACGACACGATGATTTATCAGAAACACAACTTTTCTAACCCCAGCACAACAAGGTATCATCAGATATTCGAATATATGTTTGTGTTAAGCAAGGGCAAACCAAAAACATTTAACCCTATCAAGGACAGGGCGAACATCGGGGCGGGAAGAATCAGGAAAACAGCCCCCAGTAGAAACGCCGACGGAACAATGAATAGGGACTTCAAAATAGTGGAGGAGTCAGAATTTGGTCTCAGGCACAATGTTTGGCTATATACAACAGAGGCGGTTGCGGGACATCCGGCACCATTTCCGATTAAATTAGCAGAAGATTGCATAAAGAGTTGGAGCAATGAAGGTGAGATTGTGTATGACCCATTCTCAGGTTCCGGCACAACAGCATTGGCTGCAAAAGGACTGGGTAGGCGATACATCGGAAGCGAGGTTTCTGAAAAATATCACGAACTTAGTTTGAGGAGAATTGAGGAGGCGTCTGTTGGCAAACATACTGACTAAAAACATAGACATCGGTCTTTTGGCAGATGAAGGGCGTGTAGATACAACAGTATTAAACGGCATACAGCGAGTGCAAGTGGGTAGACATACTATATACATAGGTAAGTTCTCGGTCGGCTGTCTGCCGAGCGACCATTTTGACCTGTGTTTGACGGACCCGCCATACGGAATAAACGCAGGACAAATGAGTGGAAGGAAAGGCTCTGAATTCGAGACAGAGACAGACAAGAACGGTTGGCGGAATTTTGGCAACTTGGACTGGGATGGAGAGCCTGTGGGCAAAGACTTGCTGGACTACATTCGAGACATCAGCAAGAATCAGATAATCTGGGGCGGAAACTACTTTGCGGACAACCTGCCTGCAAGTATGGGTTGGCTGTTTTGGGACAAAGGACAGAGAAAATTCAGTCTTGCAGACGGAGAGCTGGCTTGGACAAGCTACAAAAAAGCACTCCGGGTATTTGAGTATAGTAGAGCAAAGGCAAACAAACAAGAAAAGTGGCATCCGACACAGAAACCCGTTGAACTGATGGAATGGTGTCTTGAAAGAGCGGGAGAAGGCATAAGAAGTGTGATAGACCCGTTCGGCGGAAGCGGAACAACACTGCTGGCGTGCGAGAAGGCTGGAATCGCCTGCACAATGTTCGAACAAATCCCCGAATATGCCGAAATTGCAATACGCAGATTGGAGGAGCTAATTGGCACAAGTACTGGCTGAAAACCTGAATAACGAAATAGAGAAACTAAAGAAGCAGAGAGTTCGGGAGCTACGGGAGAAGTTTAACGTCCGCACGCAAGGCGGATTCTGGGAGTTCTGCAAGTATCTGTATCCGAACTTCTTCAGAGACGAAAAGACAGAGCTGGCTCGCTGTGCGGAAATCCTGCACAATTCGGCAAGATATTCGGTGTTGAAAGACGAGAGCCTCAGCCGATACCGCAAGATAATGATTAATATATACCCCCGATTCGGAAAGAGTTTCCTGACGAGTGTGTATTCATTGTGGCTCTTGGCACAGTATCCCAAAGGCACGATAATGAGAAATGCTTGTGATGCGACGTTGGCAGAGAAGTTCAGCCGTGACGTCCGCAATATGATAGAAAACGACAACGACGAAAGCGAAAGCCTCAGCACTGTGCAGGGAAAAGTGCAAGCAATCTATCCTAATCTTGGACTCAGTCGGGACAAAAGAAGTCTAAATATGTGGGCACTGAAATCCGCAAAGGATGTCAGCTATTATTGTGCCGGTGTTGGTGGGCGTATCACTGGTTCAGGTTGTGACCTTGCAATGATTTTG
>JAVEPM010000069.1:0-17307 GCA_034008115.1 Methanolobus sp. | reverse complement strand
CGTTTTCAGCTTCTGCAAGTATGATGAACTCAGTTGATAAACCCATTCTTTTCCAGTTTGGAATGAGTGTGTATCTATCGATAAGATTTTCTTTTTGTATGTTGCGAATATGATAAGCAACCGAATTGCCATCTTTGAAATCCAGTATTTTGGCAAGTTCAGCATTGGAAATCTTGCTGTTCTCCATCATTGCCAATAAAATGAATATATCACTTTGATTAAGGTAAGATACTTCAGAAATCCGATGGGCGATTTCCTGTAATTTTTCGTATTTTGTTTCTGTCATTGCTATCACACGAATATATGTGCTATAAATTAAAAAAAGTATCTTATTTCAGCAAATATAATGGGTTATCGAACTATAATATAAAGGTAACATTCCCATTTTATGTATTATACAGATATCGCAACGTTTTTTGTATCTTTTGAATTTAAGAATAGTTCTAGATTATTGAATTGTACATATTAATTTTCGTTTTTATTCGTTTTATAGTTAAAAACGAAAATTTATTAAAAAAATTTGAAACATATACGTAATGTATATATTGTTAGAAGTCTATGATATATTGGAACGTGGAGTTTAGCTGAGTAGAAATCATTGAACTCCACGTCTGCCCAAAGGCAAGGTTAGAATTAATATTATAATATATAAAGCTAGCTTTGCCTCTGGAGTAATTGAACAAAGAGGTTTAAAAGAATGAAAATAAATATAAAATCTGATATTATAGGTGCATTGCTAATGGCAATGTTGCTGGTGAGCATGGCATTTGTACCGGCTGTGAGTGCACAGGAAGAAAATGATTATTTTATAACTGTTGAGGAAGCTTTTAAGCACGCAAATGCACACATGATAAATTATATAACAACAGGTGCACCTTTTTTTGAAAATTGGGAAGGAGTATCTATTGATCCCAAGCCACTGGAACTTTATGACCCAAGTGGTCAAAAATTGTACTACCAATTTTCTGCATATAAAAATAATGACCTAATAGGTATAATCAACATTGGTGCAGATAAAAGGCTTGGACAAACAGTCCAACTTGTTGAGTTCGATCCAAAACCGTTTGATGCAACTGAAGCCATGAAAAGATCAATAGAAATTGCCAAAAGTGAATATCCAGATGGGGAAATTAAGTCAACTAAGATGGTTGTATACGATTATCCAAAAGTAGGGGCAATGACCATAGTAAAGGAAGCAACAGGAGACGAACATCGGATATTTGTAGATGTATATAGCCTTGATACAGTACCAGATGAACCTGCAACCGAAACAAAACGTGGAATCTGGTCAATATATGAACAGAGATTGAAGAATGGGATAGACAATAATCTAAAGAATTGGCAGGAAAGTGATGATCTTAGTAAATCGATAGAACAAAAAGCAACCAGTATGGAGATCAATATATCCACACCAATCACCGAAGAACAAAATGATTGCCAAATACTATGGAGTATCTTATACCCAAAATCATATCTACGGAGTAATGGGTGGAGTAGCTCCAAGTGGATGCACTCTTAATGGACAGTTATATTTCTATACGTTAGCTCAAAGCTCAGGGGGCTTAGGTAAATCTGATTCACTACTAAAAACTTCGGGTTTCACTTTTGATGATGCAGTTTCTGAAATTAACAATACAGACCTTTCAGAAGTGGAAATACTGGTCATGCTCGAGCTTGTGTAGGATACTATTCTGCTCCTGGGGATCAAGTTCTGGCAATCAATGATCCAGCACCTGCGGGGTCTGGTAGTTATAAGCTAGAAGCATTTGGTTCAGAAGCTAATCGGATATATGTAAAATAAAACATGTGAGGAGATAAACTTCTTTTTTTTTAGTTGTGGTGATATGATTAAAAATAATAAAATAATTGTTGTCCTTGGTATTTTTATGGTTCTCATAGTACTTTTGGTACTATTTGTAAAAACACCAATTGATTTGAAAAATCCATTAGATACAAAAGTGCCAGTTGATAATATGCCAGTTAATGAACCTCAAGTAGCTGGTTTTCTTATTCAATTTGAAAATGGAACAACTGAGCCGGAAGTTAAAGCCATTCTTGAAAATTGCAACATGATATCGAGCTATAACATAGATTGCAATAGTGATAATGGGGGTTATAAATACTACATAAAGGTGGACAAAGATAATATGCCTGATGTAGTAAAAGACGGATTGAAAAATGATGATAATTGGACTGATCCTGTTTTACATTCTTTTACAAAAGGAGATTATATTATATATCCGATAACAGAACAAGCTACTCATGATAAAGATTTTCTTGATATACTGAAAAGACATAACCTTCAAGTAAAAACATTCGTCTGGTGTTTAATTAGCTATAGAGATGATATTACAGAGAAGGATGCAATCAGAATAACAAATGAGCTTGAAATGAATGAGAAAGTTTGGACTGTAATGCCTGATTATATTGATGGGTAAAGATCCATAATGATTTCGGGTTCTAGAGTAAAAATCTTCAATAGTTGACAATACATTTTGAATAATTGCTAACTTTTACTCTTGAATGAAGGAAAAGCTACCTGCATATATAAAGTTGGAAGTTAAGAGTTGGAAATGCTATATAAGTTATAGAAGGGGACAAATCACCTTTCTTGTTTTTTGGGAGGTCAGGTCATTAATCAAAAAAAATTGATTTTACCGTTAATTGTAGCTTTCATTATTTTTGTTATTGTAGTTACCATTAATGCATTGGACCCATTAGATAGAATGTTTGGTGGTCATGGGAGAAATTTTGAGGCTATTATTACTATACTTATTTTTCCTGTGGTTCCAATAATCTACGGGTGGTTCACAGAAGATGATACTGGAGCTGTTATAGTTGGAATAGTACCAATTGTTAGCTTTTTATTTTATGGTAATTTTGTTTATGGAAATTTTGTCTTAGGAGATAAGAGTCGAATTCTCGATGTAACAACTTATGCTGTAAGTTTGGCAAGTGTAGGAGGATTGGGAGGGTATTTTGCTTCAAAAAGAAGAATAGAATATCTTTTCATTGCAATTTGTTTATGTGTTTTATGGATATTGGTTTTCTTTACTGGAATTGATTGAAGTAACGGAGAAGAAAAATGTCAGCAGGAACTAAGGATATGAGAAAATGGGGATATATTTCCCTGTTTTCATTTTTTGTTGGAATAATGATTGGAGTACTTGATTATTTGTACTCTGGTAAGTACTTTGTACTTATGATAATAATGAGCTTCGCTGCATTAGCTGCATCTATTGGAATGTTCAGAGATGAATATAAAAGGCTTTCAAAATATTTATCAGTTCTTTTGATATCTGCAGCTAATTTTTCCTTGTATCTGACTACATCTCATGTCTTTTATGCTGTAATCGCTCTTGCATTTATTCTGCTGTTCATAGCAGAAGACCTGAGATCAGTACGAAAAGAGAGAGGAGTTTAGGATGAAATTAAAATCTATTAAAGAAACAGGTAGACTATGTCCCTTATGTACCGATTGGTTTTGGAATGTTTTTATTAGCCCTTTCCATAAATTTTATTATTAAAACTAAAATTCATGAATAAAATTTGAAAAATATGAGGAATACATATATTGTTGGAAGTCTATGATATAATTAGATGTGGAGTTTAGCTGAGTACAAATCATTGAACTCTACCACTACCCAAAAGCAAGAAAAATACTTTTAAGGGGAATATAAATGAGAGGAAAAATAGAGAGGAATTCAAAAGGATTCCTTGTTTTATTTATTGGAAGCATATGCATTATCATAGCTGGCATTGCAGCAACGATACTAGAATCATTAATGAACTTCTTTTTAGTTTTGCTAGGAGTCAGTACTCTTTTATCCATACTTTCTATTTCAGAAACTAATTCAAAATCAGCTAAATTAATGAAAACTGCCAGTAATATAGTCCTAGGTGCTGCATGCTTTAATATATATTTTTACTTAAATGCATCTGGTAGCATTCTAACGGCAAAATTATTTGTAATTTTTGGCATTTTGTTGATCATTACAACTATTTATTCAACTATTTCAACCATTAGAAGGAGAAGCCACCATGGCAAGTAATTCAATTATTAAAAATACTGGGTGGAACTGGCTGTATTAGAAATAAATAAATAAATAAATAAATAAATAAAGATATTATAATTAAATGGGTAAAGCAATTTTAATCTTCAATATAATTTAGGGCAGGTGACAAGATTGGAATATGAAAATTACATAATCAATTCAGGCATAAACATTTCCGATTTAGAGTTAAAGGTTCCAGAAAGTGCTGTAATTATGGAGGTATGATCATGGATCATATTCTGAAGGAAGAGTTATGGCGCTCTATTCCAGTCTGTTTCTTTTCTTTTTTGATACTGGCACTGATCAACGAAAGTGGATACCTGGCAATCGATGCTATATTAATGTTTATACTAGCAATCATTGTTACAATAGCCCATGTCCTACTTATGGTCTGGTACAGGAAAAAAGAAGGGTTAGAATCCTCTTCTATTTTCTTTATATTAGACCACATAGGTAATCCAAAATTCAATGATGAGGAAAATACAAAAAATGGATTAAATAATAAAAAAAATCATTTAAATATTATATTTATTATATTAATCTATGTAGCATATATCATAGCATCTCTAATGTACAATGTAAACCAAATACTATGGATATTGGTTTTGATACTCATGGGAGGCACTTTTGCTAATATATTTCTTTTTGGAAATGACATACATCAGAAATATTATCAGAAGTGGTCAACTTTCTACTTGATTACATCATTTTTTATCTTTCTTCGATACCTCATACTCAGTTATTCCATTATTCCCTTAATTAAAGGATTTTTGCTTGTTGCTATTGTTTCATTGGTTTTTTTGAAAGTATATTTACATTTTAAAAACTATTGACAGAGCAAATGGATTGAAAGTTTTATTTTTCATTTTAATTTTTTAGGCGATTCATTTAAGAAAATGTTGTCTAATTAAAAAAAGAGGTTCTGGAGCTAATTAAACAAACTCCCTGGTGCTGCCAACTCAGCCTCAAAGCTTTTAAATCTCATTGTCTTCAATTATTATACGGGAGTGCTGGAAATAGACTATTAATTGATTTCCGACAGAGATATTGCGGAAATGTGTGATACATACTGCTTCGATTCTTCAAAGCAGAATCTGCGTTCACACCGTTAACAATTTAAACTAATCAAAAACAGGTAAGAGTTAACTATGAATAAAATATCACCAGAGCAAAAGCAAAGATGCGTGATACTGGATTCTATGATCGATAATGAATACCGGTCAGAAATCCCTGGAATTGTGGACATGGTCATAAACAGTTGCACTGAAAAGGGGTGTTTTGACCACCTTGATGCTGCAGTAATACCATCAAAAGAATCGCTTATAGAAATAATTGATCTGATAAAGGACATTCTCTTTCCCGGTTACTTTGGGGACCAGACCGTTGACAGGAACACACTTTCATATCACATCGGAAACGAGATCACTGAACTCTTTAGCAAGCTCTCAAAACAAATAACCAACAGCATTATACACGGATGTGATCGCTTTGAAGAAGAGTGCACTGAATGTATTGACCGCGGCCATGAGGAAACATTAAAATTCCTGAAAAAAATCCCTGAAATAAGGTCAATGCTGGCATCGGATATTATTGCCACATACGAAGGAGACCCTGCAGCTAAAAATTATGATGAGATCATTTTCAGTTACCCCGGGATATTTGCCATGACAATTTACAGGTCAGCCCATGAACTGCACAAACAGGGGATTAGTATAATTCCACGAATAATGACAGAATATGCTCACAATATCGTTGGAATTGATATTCACCCTGGAGCCAGGATAGGAAATGGATTCTTCATCGACCATGGAACCGGTGTTGTCATAGGCGAGACCTGTGAAATTGGAAAAAATGTCCGTATATATCAGGGTGTTACCCTTGGTTCCCTGAGTTTTCCAAAAGATGAAACTGGTGAGCTCATACGTGGGGAAAAGAGACATCCTACTATAGAAGATGACGTTATAATCTATTCAAACGCAACCATCCTTGGCGGAGAAACTATAATCGGAGCACGCTCGGTTATCGGAGGAAACGTATGGCTAACCAGATCCGTTCCACCGGACACAAAGGTTGTCATTGAGGAACCAAGGCTCATTTTTAAGGAAAAAAAATGAGGACATAAATTTGAAAATATTTTCATATTATTTTGGAACATCAAGAGCTAATGAATATAAGGAGTTGGGAAAATCCGGATCTACGAAGACATTACTAAAACCATTGGTAATACACCACTTGTACGCTTGAACAGAATAACTGAGGGATGCCATGCAACCGTGGTTGCAAAAGTAGAATCTTTCAACCCTTTAAGTTCTGTTAAAGATCGTATTGCCCTGAATATGATAGAGACTGCTGAAAAAGATAATTGTATCAATAAAGATACGGTCATTATAGAACCAAGTTCGGGAAATACAGGTATTGGTCTTGCATTTGTTTGTGCAGCAAAAGGCTACCGTCTCATTCTGACCATGCCTGACACAATGAGTATCGAAAGAAGGAAAATACTCAGATTGCTAGGTGCCAGGATAGTGCTCACACCTGGTAGCAAAGGCATGAATGGTGCCATAGAGGAAGCCAATGATCTGGCAAAGAAGACTACAAACTCTTTTGTCCCTCAGCAGTTCGTAAACCCTGCAAATCCTGATATTCACCGCCGCACAACGGCAGAGGAGATATGGAAGGATACAGATGGAAAAATAGATTATCTCGTGGCAGGCGTCGGTACAGGAGGAACAATTACCGGAGTCTCAGAACTTATCAAGTCCAAAAAGCCTGACTTTAAAGCAATAGCAGTTGAACCGGAAGACTCAGCTGTTCTTTCTGGAGGAAAGCCTGGTCCTCACAATATACAGGGGATTGGTGCCGGTTTTGTCCCTGATGTGCTGAATACAGAAATCATTGACGAACTTGTCAGGGTCAGCAATGACGATGCTTTCGAAACTGCCAGGCAGCTTGCGAAAATGGAAGGAATACTTGCAGGAATCTCATCTGGAGCGGCTCTTCATGCGGCTTTGCAGGTGGCAAGAAGAGAAGAGAATGCTGGAAAACTCATAGTTGTGATATTGCCTGACAGTGCAGAGAGATACCTCAGTACAGCACTCGCTGAGTTTGAAGATTAGAAATAGCGTTAAGAAGCGAAGTTCTTGAAACTCCATTCCACATTAGACCACGCATTGAATGTTAATTAAAAGCATCAGTTAACAATAAAAAGCACCCGAACCTTCTTACTTACTAATGGAACGTGTGATAATCCATGTGGACATGGACTACTTCTATGCTGCTATAGAAGAAAGAGAAGACCCTTCCCTTAAAGGAAAAGCCGTTGTAATCTGCATGTATTCAAACCGTGGCAAGTCAGCTGGAGCTGTAAGCACATCTAATTACGTTGCCAGGGAAGCTGGTATACGCTCGGCTATGCCATGCAAACTGGCAAAATCCAAAAAACCCGATGCAGTTTTCCTGCCGGTGCGCAAATCCTTCTACGAGGAAGTTTCTGCAAATGTAATGGAGATATTAAAAGCCAATGCCGACAGCGAAGAAGCCTTCGAGAAGATCAGCATTGATGAAGCTTTTCTTGATATTAGCAAGTCCTGCAAAGGTGATTATGAACTTGCAAAGGAAATTGGCCTGAGAATCAAAGAGGAAGTAAAGTCACAGGAAAGAATCACATGTTCTGTGGGAATAGGTCCAAACAAACTTATCGCCAAGATGACATCTTCTTTCCAGAAACCTGATGGGATCACCATTATCAAACCAGAAGACACACAGGAATTCCTCAAACCCATGCCTGTAAAGAAATTATGGGGAATCGGAAAGGTCACTGAAGATAAATTAGCTGAAATAGGTATCATGACCATTGAAGACCTTGCAAGCTATGATGTCATTGAACTGATCTCTGTTTTTGGGAAGAAAAAAGGTATGTGGCTCAAGCAAGCAGCAAGCGGCATTGATGAAACTCCCGTAAAAGAAAAGACAAGAAGTGACCAGATAGGCAGGATGGCATCACTTGAACATGACAGCAGAAATGAGAATATGATATTTTCATTGCTGGACGAACTCATGGATGATGTCATAGGCAAAGTAAAAACAAGGAAACTGTCTTTTCGTTCCATAACAGTAACAGTTATATTTTCCAACTTCAAAACTTCAACAAAAAGTAAAACACTAAATCATGTTGTAAGTGACAGAGATATTCTCAGTGAGAATGCAAAGGAACTGATGAGCCAGTTCCTTGAGGAAACTGAGATGAACTTCAGACGCATCGGTGTCAGGGTAGATAACTTGCAGGAAAATATCGGTCAAAAGAGCCTGTTTGATTTTTGAGGTAAAGATAATGGCTCCATATAAGGACATGTATTCTAGCAACAGACCCGATGGCAATAACTGGAGAAGCCGGCTCTATGATGTCATATTTAAGGCGGATACTCCTATAGGAAAATATTTCGATCTCTTGCTTATAGTAAGCATCCTGTTGAGTGTCCTTGTAGTTATGCTGGACAGCGTCAGATCATTTCAGATTGGAAACGAAGAATTGCTCCATAATATAGAATGGTTCTTCACGATACTCTTTACAGGCGAATACTTTCTTCGCCTTATATGTGTCAAAAGTAAGATCAGATATGCTACAAGCCTTTTTGGTATCGTTGATCTGGTAGCCATTATACCTACTTATCTGAGCCTGTTCCTTCCTGGAAGCCAGTTCTTGCTTGTCATCAGAATACTCAGGGTACTGCGGATATTCCGTATACTCAAACTTGTCAAGTACATGAATGAAGCCGAACTGTTGATCAGAGCACTGAAAGCCAGCAGACGGAAAATAACTGTTTTTCTTTTTACGGTACTTGCACTGGTTGTCATTCTCGGGTCGCTCATGTATCTGATAGAAGGTGAAGAGAATGGATTTACAAGCATACCTTATAGTATATTCTGGGCTATTGTGACCCTGACAACTGTTGGATATGGAGATCTTGTGCCGAAGACAACACTTGGAATTAGCCTGGCCTCTTTTGTTATGATACTGGGCTTTGGCATGATTGCTGTCCCCACAGGTATTGTAACAGTTGAGATGAGCCTGGCCTCTATTGATGCACGGGATAGGGCAAGACCTAAAATTATCTGCAATAATTGTGGTAATCAGAATAACGATGCAGATGCCACATTCTGCAAGCATTGTGGAAGAAAGCTATAAATACTATATCAAATTGTGCTGCTCAATAAATATATGATATTGAATATAATAATTTTTTATATTTTTATCAGACCTCTACATAAAGATTTTAGATTTATTCTTACAGAGCAGTTCGAAAGATATAAGCATACATCAACATCATTCTCATTATGATATCCATTCATGCCAGATACATATAAATATGAGAATCCAAGACACTTTTCACTTGTAAATGAATGCTATAAAATTACATTTTTGGCATAATCAATTTACAGAATAAGCTTACTACTTTCAACAAGCGAGGAATCCATATTTCAATTTGTGAACCAAAAAACGATGAGCTAAGGAATCAACAGCTCAAGCTTCTGAAAAAAGTTTATTCATCAGTGCAAGACCACATAGTCGTAATAGACCGTGAACTGAAAATCGTAACAAGCAACTGGAAGAATTGTGACTCAATACCTGCAAATGAAAAACAAGGGCATCCTTTTTGTTATAGCTGCTTGATGAAGCGAAGCAAACCCTGTGAGCCATGCCACTTGCTTGAAGTTTTTGCAACCGGAATATGCAAAAAATTTGAAATTGAAGACCCTCTGGATAATAAAACGAAGCTTGTTGAACTGTCCCCTGTTTTTGACGATAATGGCAATGTCACAATGGTCGTGCGACATTCAAAAGATATCAGTGAGCGTAAATCTGTAGAAAAGATCCTGCAGATGAGGGAAAAACAACAGGCTGCTGTTGCTAAACTTGGACAGGACGGACTTGCCGGGGCGGACCTTGATACTCTGATGCTGGAATCTGTCAAACTTGTAGCCACCACACTTGATGTTGAATATTGCAGAATAATGAAACATGAGGATTGTAATTCTGTCATGATTGCAGGTGTCGGCTGGGGAGAAAAATGCCACAGTGATTCTGAAACAGAGAATGATGGGGAAAATACAATCTTTTGCTATACTCTCTATTCAAGTGAAAGAGCTATAGTTCATGAGAATAAGACACAGAAAAAATTCAGTGGTTTATCCTTATTGAAAGATCGGGGGATTGTTAGCGGTATTGATGCGATTATCGGAAACAAGGATAAGCCTTTCGGAACCATGAACGTACACACCACTCAAAAAAGAGTGTTCACAAACGATGATATGCACTTTGTACAGTCTGTGACCAATGTGCTTGCCGAGTCTCTTAACAGAAAGGAGACTGAAGAGAACCTCAAAGAGTATGCAAAAGAGCTTGAAGATGCAAATTATCTCAAAGTATTGTTCACTGACATACTTACCCACGATCTTCTCAACCCTGCAAATATTATCAGGGGTTTCACTGAGGAACTCATTATAGTTGAAGATGATGACAACAAGAAAAACCTGCTTGACAGAATACACAAGAGCAACGAAAAGTTGATCAGCATGATAGAATCGGCTTCTAAGTTCATTAAACTGGAATCTATCGATGATATCAGATTTGAAGAGCAGGATTTTGTACCCATTCTGGAGAAAATTATCAGGAACTTTGGCCCTGAAATGAATAAAATGGATATTGAATTAGATTTTAAATCTGCAAGAGAATGCCCTTCACTTATCAATCCTCTAATAGAAGAAGTATTCCTGAATCTGCTTTCCAATGCCATTAAATTCAGCCCTCCAAAAGGGAAAATAACAATTGAGATCTCAGATATAGGAGATAAATGGAAAATCAAGGTCAATGATGTTGGTCCGGGTATCAGCAATGAGGACAAGGTCATGATATTTGAGCGTTTCAGGCAGGCAGACAAAGGAAGCGTGAAAGGAAGCGGTCTTGGGCTGGCTATTGTCAAGAGAATTGTCGAACTCCACAATGGAGAAGTCGGTGTGGACAACAACCCGCTTGGAAAAGGAAGTGTATTCTGGTTCACTATTAAAAAAGCATTGTGAACAGAACTAAATAAAAAGGATACAGCTATCTTTTTTTCTTTTTACTGATCTCAACATCCACCTGAACCTTCCTGATGGCAAGGTCTGTTGCCAGTCCCCGCAGCATCCATCTCAATGCAGAAGCCTGATGAGTGAGATTTTTTGGAAACTCTATCTGGACCATCGATGACACTTTTTCCCCGGCTTCTTTCTGTAGTTCGGCAAGTCTTTTTCTGGAAAAAGAATCCATACCACCTATTTTCAGTTGGACGAATGATTTAAAACCGGGGGATGGATTGGTATTCAATTCATTTATTCCCAGTTTTAACTGAGGAGAAACAGACATTGAATTAACATTCGCAATGAACTTCCTGTCTGCCGGTTTAATGGAGGAAGATTTTGATGACGTCTTTGATGAGGATTTTGGCATTGCCAGTCTGTCAGCCGTGCTGTTCTGTTCCCTTGGAACCCAGTCGAATTTAACCTTCAGATCATGTTTTTTGATTATAGATGCTATTTCTTCTTTGATCACTGCAAGATTCTGGTTCTTAACTTTCCATTTACCTGACATCTGGTTTATCACAAGCTTGCTATCCCCGTAAACCTGAAAAGGACCTTTTCCTCCAAGTTTCAGATAATTAAGTATTCCTTCTTTAAGTGCGTTATATTCAGCAACATTATTGGTATTACTGGGTGTCGGTTTTTTTTCCTTGCTTCCTTCTGTTGGAGCTTTACCACTACTCCAGTTGATTACCCAGCCAAATCCCATTATTCCTCCTGGATTTGGATCACAGGAGCCATCAAAGTTCATCGTGTCCATGTTACATTTAAAAGTGAGTCATTGTTTTTGTATCTTTAGGTCAATGATCAAAAAAGAACTTATGAGCTTCTGGGTTCTTTTATTTTTGATTGATGGTATTTTTTATCTTCTCATCCTTCCAAAGAGTTTTTATCTTCAGCTATCCTGCATATTCATAGGCTTGTAAAAAGTCCGAATTTAAACAAATGGGGAATTAATGTGGAAGATGACTTAGTGAAAACAGTAGAACTTGTGCTTGAAGATATCGGGAGCAATCATAAGAAACTGGACATCTGAAGTGGAGAGGGTGTAAAGCATGGACCATGGAAATACAGGACATCGTAGCGATGAGCATGAAATGAATGAAGACGAGCATGAAGAACATATGGAACATCAAGGCCATGGGGATCATTCCAATCACCATGCTATGATGGTTCAGGATTTCAGGAAAAGGTTCTGGATATCAATTGTACTGACCATTCCTGTACTGATCCTGTCCCCTATAATTCAGGATTTTCTGGGATCTGTTACTGGAGTTATCATTCCCGGCTTTACCGGTGATACATATCTGCTCTTTGCTTTTTCAACTGTGCTGTTCTTCTACGGAGGCTGGCCTTTCCTTAAAGGAATAAAGGATGAACTCGCAGCTAAAAGCCCCGGTATGATGACACTTATCGCAGTTGCCATCACCGTCGCATACGGTTACAGCAGTCTTGTGGTCTTCGGGCTTGAAGGAAAGCTCTTTTTCTGGGAACTGGCAACCTTGATAGACATCATGCTCCTTGGGCACTGGGTGGAGATGAAATCTGTCATGGGAGCATCCATGGCTCTGCAAGAACTGGTAAAACTCATGCCATCCGATGCACATCTGATTAAGTCTGATGGAAGTGTTGATGATGTTCCCGTAAGTAATCTCAAAAAAGAAGACATGGTACTTGTCAAACCCGGAGAGAAGATTCCTGTTGATGGTGTGGTTGTAAAAGGGCAGAGTTCTGTGAATGAGGCGATGCTTACAGGTGAATCAAGTCCGGTTCCAAAGGAAACCGGGGATAATGTCATCGCTGGAGCAATCAACGCAGAAGGTTCCCTTACTGTTAAAGTCCAGAAAACAGGAAAAGATTCCTTCCTCTCCCAGATGCTTGACCTTGTATCACAGGCACAGCAAAGCAAGTCTAAAACACAGAATCTTGCAGACAGGGCGGCCATGTGGCTGACAATAATTGCCCTGACAGCCGGAACACTCACTTTTTTCGTATGGTTAAGAGCAATGAACACGGACCTTGCCTTCTCGCTTGAAAGAGCAGTTACGGTTATGGTTATTACATGTCCTCATGCTCTTGGGCTTGCAATTCCCCTTGTGGTTGCAGTTTCCGCTGCTATCGGTGCCAGAAATGGCTTGCTCATCAGGAACAGGACAGCATTTGAAAGAGCAAGGAACATCGATGCCATCGTTTTTGATAAAACGGGAACACTCACTAAAGGGGAGTTCGGTGTCAGTGATGTCGTCTCTTTCGATGAAAATATAGAAACGAAAGAAATACTAAAATATGCAGCCTCAATTGAATCAAACTCCGAACACCCGATAGCAAAAGGAATTATCAATTCCTCAGAATCTGCCTACCCGGTTGAAAACTTCAGTGCCATTGCCGGAAAAGGTGCCCAGGGAATTGTTAACAACAAAGATGTCAAGGTCGTAAGTCCTGGATATTTGAAAGAGGAAGGTATCAGCTACCCCGAAGAGAAGATAAAAGACATTGGGATTCAGGGAACGACCGTGGTTTTTGTCGTGATTGAAGGAAATGCTGTTGGAGCCATTGCACTGGAAGATGTGCTCAGACCTGAATCTAAGGAAACCATCGGCAGGCTGAAGGAAATGGGAATAAAGTGTATCATGCTTACCGGCGACCATAAACACGTAGCAAAACGTGTGGCAGGACAGATAGGGCTTGATGAATACTTTGCAGGGGTTCTTCCAGGAGAAAAAGCTTCCAGAATTAAGGAGGTTCAGGAGAGAGGACTTACTGTAGCAATGGTGGGGGATGGTATCAATGACGCGCCTGCACTGGCACAGGCGGACATTGGAATAGCCATTGGAGCAGGCACTGATGTTGCAGTGGAAACCGCAGACATCGTACTTGTAAAGAGTAATCCTCTTGATGTCCTGGCAATCATCGAACTTTCCCGCGCAACATACAGCAAGATGATACAGAACCTTTTCTGGGCTACAGGCTATAATGCCCTTGCAATTCCACTTGCAGCAGGGGTGCTTTACCAGCAGGGAATATTGTTATCACCCGCTGCCGGAGCAGTGCTTATGTCATTGAGCACCATAATAGTTGCTGTAAATGCCAGATTGCTGACTATTGACAGGGACAGAAGTGCAGTATAATTTCAATATATATATAAATAAATATGTACAATATATACTCATGCAGATCCTGATACCGGACATCATTGACACAGCCCTGATAAGTGCTGTAATATCAATTTTTCTTTTTGCAAACATCCTTATAAAGAATTTCCTGAAAATAAACCTCAGGGACGTAGGTGCTGATCTTGCTATTGGAGCACTGGTAATCCAGTTTGCTTTCATCGTGACTTTACTCATTGACCAGCAAATGGACTATTTCTGGAACAATATCGTCCTTTTAATCTGTTTTGCACTTTTATGGATCGCACCCCTCTGGCTGGCCGGAAAGAAAGAATTTTTGACTGACATGTTCTCCTACACCATGGGAACATTTGCCCTGGCAGCATCGATCATGCATTTTCTGGGAATTTTCAGGCCAACCGGTATGCTAATTCTTTTTATATATTGTTTTATTCTGTCAGTAATAGCTTTCCTTTTAGTTGATTACCTTAGGACAGAAGCTGTCAAACTTGATTTTGAAAAGTTTACCAGAGACTTGCAGATATATGATATGAATGAAAGCTACAGAAAGCTGGAAACAGGAATAGAAAATATCGACCCTCTGCAACCTGTTATCGATCTTATACGTGGTGCCATCAGAAACAAGGATAACTTTGTTTCAATTGCAGGTATCAGAAAGATACCTGAAATATGTTCAAAAGTTTTAGCATCAAGCGGGAACAACGCTCTCATCATAAAACATCTGAATGCGCACCTGTACCAGCTTGCAGTCCTTGCAGGAGATGAAAAGGATAGATTTGCACTGATAGAAATTATCGATGCTTTTGGTTCTATTGGAAAACAATGTTCCAAGGCAGAGAAAGAGAATTTCACATTGCATACTATAAACAGTATGACCAATTTTTTTGAAATGTACAGGGAAAAAGAGCAATTCACAGAGTTTGGTAAACTGGCATTGATCAAACGCTCAAAAAACCCAAAAGACCTTGTTAATATTGTTACCAACAAGGTAGTATCCACCCCCATGCATGAACTTTCAATCGTAACCGGTGACATCGGAATCTCAGCTGTGAAAAAAGAGATGTTGGAGCACTCCGAAAATTCATTGATCCTCTTGAAGAAGATAGCTCTTGATGCTGCGCTAAACAGGGATACTGCTACTCTTGAAAATATCAGAAAAGTCCTTATTGAATTTGCAAGAGCTGTAGATAGTAAGGATCAGGACCATCTGAAAAAACTGATCATCTATACACTAAGGGACATTGGAATAAAAACGATTCATGAATATCCTGATCTGAAAAAGCATGATTGTCTTGATAAAGTAATAGAGACATTAAAAGAAATTGGAGAGATATTTGGAAAGAGCTCTGTAGTCGATGTGACAGCAGCTTTGAAAGATATCGGAATTGTTGCCGCAAGAAAACATTCTGATAATAATGTTGCAAGGATCATTCCGGTTATGGAGTATTTCTGCACAGTTGCGGCAGAAAATAATCTTGAAGAACAGGCATCAAATGCTGTTAATTCAATACTCGCAGTTTGCGAGATATCCGTTAAGGAACAGATGGTTGAATCCACTGCAAGTTCTTCAAAGAGCTTTGCAAAGCTTTCAAATATTGATTCTGTTTCTATTTTTGTTAGTGAAGCGGTCTTTGAGATTGATAAGTATAAGGAAATTGACAGGGAAATGTTTGCACTTTTTGATAAAACATACCGCAAATCCGGTGGAAAATAGGCTCCTTTTCGAAGATTATATGTATTGTAATTGTGTTGTATCAGTGCTATAGTTGAGTTGACATATAATATATTCACAACTATAATTTTAATTTAAACCAAGGGATTATCATGGATATCAATGGAGTAGAAATCGAAGATACTTTTGCAGAAGCGTTTCCAATCAAAATTTCAAGAGTGCTCATCACCGCAGCAACAAAACACTGGGCTGAAGTAGCTGCACTTGAAGCAACCGGATTCGGTACATCTGTTATTATGTGCCCTGCAGAAGCAGGTATTGAAAAGTTCGTTGGTCCTGACCAGACACCTGACGGAAGACCTGGTGTTTACATCCAGATCTGCACTTTCGGGTACGAAGCACTTGAACACCAGTTACTTGAACGCATTGGACAGTGCATACTTACAGCTCCAACAACAGCTGTTTTCAACGGACTTCCAGATGCTGAGAAGCAGTTCAACGTAGGCTTCAAACTCAAATTCTTCGGTGACGGAATGGAATCCGAGACGCAGATCGATGGCCGCAAGATGCACAGTATTCCAATCATGGAGGGTGACTTCCTTGTAGAAGAGAACATCGGCGCTGTTGCAGGTATTGCAGGCGGTAACTTCTTTATATTCGGTGACAGCCAGATGACAGCACTTACAGCAGCAGAAGTTGCAGTAGAAGTTATCAAGGACCTTGAGGGTACAATCACTCCGTTCCCTGGCGGGATCGTTGCCAGTGGTTCCAAGGCCGGTTTTAACAACTACAAGTTCATGAAGGCAACTGCAAACGAGAAGTTCTGCCCATCCATCAGGGACAAGGTCGAAGGTACCGAGATTCCAGAAGGCGTAAAGGCAGTTTACGAGCTTGTCATCAACGGCCTCGACGAAGATGCAATCCAGAAGGCAATGAAGGCAGGTATTCAAGCAGCTGCCGCAGTTCCTGGTGTCTCAAAGATCACCGCAGGAAACTACGGCGGAAAGCTTGGTAAGTACCAGTTCCACTTGAAAGACCTCGTATGAGGGTCTTTCTTTTTGTATCTTTTTTGATTTTGCATCTTTTTTATTCTGTTAAAGAAGAGTTTTTTGATTATTATACAAATAGAAAATTCAGAGCATAATTACTCTATTCTGCTCATTTCAGTAAAACAGGACTAAGCAGTTTAATTTATTTGTTTTTAAAATACATCTCACATTCCGCAGGTATAATTCCATTTTGAACAATTTTGCATGATAGCGTTTTTCAAACATAATTAATATCAATCTTATTTTTATATATTCAGGAAAAGCTTGATTTGGTTGCATTCTTA
>JAVEPM010000286.1:0-2541 GCA_034008115.1 Methanolobus sp. | reverse complement strand
ATGTAATGATTTCATCACATTTAATCAACCTTGTCTGTTAATAATTATATTTATCTTTTCAATAAAGTTTATTGTAAATCACTACATATACACCCAACCGTTATGCGCAAGGCTACGAATCAAGCCCCAACGCACGCCTCATTTTACTTTGTGCAGAACATTCACCATCATTGTAGGCAAGCTCCTTTTCGTGGTTTACAACTGCATTAATCACGCGCACAATGTCGTTGCAATGAGCTAATGCGAAATTAAAGTATAGTTCATGGTTACTATCCCAAAAACGTTTTGATGCTTCTTCATAGAAGTATCCACACTTTTCTAAAATCTCTAAGTTTTTAATAGTTTCTTTGTCCATCGTTTTTGTAATTAGACCGACCAGCGCATAACAACAGCTATAAAAAATATCGGAGTTTGTGCCAGTTGGTAAGTTAATATTTCAATTTTACTGTATATCATTTTGATAATTTTGCGCTTCGATTTCCGCTACTTTTCATAGCTTCTACCGTTAGTGGTAATGTTAGTCATCACCTGAAAAGAAGTCTGTTTCATCAATCGCCTCACTTCTTATTATATCAACAAATTCTCTATGTTCGTCAGATAAATTTTTATACCATTTCGATATTTCCAATTTCTTCTTATCGTCAATTCTTGATTTGAAGAAAAATAAACCACTTCCATTAATTAAAAATTTATCTTCCTTAGAAACACTACCACTAACATCAGATATATTCAATTCTGTGTTTTCGTTAAATCTCTTAATTCTGTTCTTTTTCATAATTTTATCTTTTATTTTAAGTTTATATATTAAATATCAGAACTAAATATATCTGAGTTCCGTTAGTGATAATATTTCTTTAGGTAGTCAAAAAGTTGTTGTCCTTCTTCAATATAAATTGTATTGAAACTTCCGTTCCTTTTTGTTGTTTTGATACTTATATTGTCTTCACCAACTTTTATTCTAACTGTTTCATAGTCTTTTGTTTCAAACGAAATACTATCACTAACATCAGATATATGTAATTTTTCATCTGTGTCATTAACTTCTATGTTCTTATTATCTTTATTCATATCTTTAAGTTTATTGTTTCAATTTAAGAAAAAACTACATATATCTGTGACCGTTATCGGCAACCTAAAAAAGAGGTGGAACATAAGACCAATAAACAACATCATTAATTTCATAGTCAGAAACTTCATCATAGAAATTTCTGAAATGACTTCCATCCATAAAACCTTCATACATTACAGCTATGTGTAATTTCTCATCTTTGTCGGCAACAATCAAACTATCACTTTTTAAACCATCCCAATCACCTGATTTTACAGCCATTGGGGGTTCTTCGCTCAATTTCTTCCAAATCATTTTATTAACATTTTAAATTATTAATTTCTAAGAAAGGCAGCCGATAACACGCAATATAAAAAATTGGCTATCAAACTGCTGTGGTAAATTGAAAGTGACTACAAAGCCAACTTTTCATATTGCCACCGTTAGCACACATTTAACGTACAATAACCCAATCAATAAAATATTCTGTTCCTGTTTTTCGGTTATTTAATATTGTTGCTTCTTCAAATGCATCATAAGGTTCTTTATGTACACTTTTAATATTTCCATTTCTATCATACACACCAAATAAACGTGTGCTAACAGCAAATATATTTAATTGCTGTGTTTCTGCTACTTTTGATACTTTTTCTGTTTCCATTGTTTTATCTATTTAATTAAGTTATTAATATTTTATCGCAACTAAACATATTTGCGTTACGTTATCACCAATGCTACTTAACATTGTGGTCAGTAATCTTAAAGTGTCTAAAGTGTGGTAATGATTTGTCAACCTCATTAGGCATAACCGCGTGATGTCTAAAAAAGTAAGGTAAGCACATCGCAAGTTCGTATGTCGTAATATCTTCTTTAGGTTGCCAAATCATTTCAAGTGGCAATGTAACCCTAAGAGCACTGATGCTAACACCACCTATACCCAATTGGGTAGTTTCGTTGTTTTTTGAAGTTTCTTCCATTTTATTAAGTTTTATCTGTTATTGAAAATTTTTGCTATTAATTGCCCAACTGGGCATAGCTGTAACCGTTATGTGTAAGTGTTCCGCTTATCGTTCTAATTAACATTTCTGTTGAAAAATTTAAAAGAAAACACCACACACTTTTATTTTAATAAAGTTTTATCAAATATTAAAATGTTATCACCATTCATAAATCCATCATAACCTTTTGATTTTAAAAAGAATATAAATTCATCAGTTGGTTCATATTTATATTCATCATAATCACCATATTCACCAAATTCATCAACCAAACTTTCCCATTCACTATAATAATCAGTATCTAAAATATTTAAATTTTTTGGTAATTTATATTCTTTAACATTACCATATTCATTCGCAAAATCATAATCATAAGTAACCCAAATTGATTTTCGTGGTGATACACTATCTACACCAATAGGTTGTCCCCTATATACAATGTCGTAATTTTGAGTATTTTCATTCAAGAACTCTCGTATTGTGGTTTTAATAAAT
>JAVEPM010000068.1:0-17424 GCA_034008115.1 Methanolobus sp. | reverse complement strand
ACAAATCAGATATGACACTTGCTATTAGAGAATGGCAATGTCCTGATTGTAATAACAATCATGATAGGGATATTAATGCCGCTATTAATATCAAAAAATTTGCTTTAGATAAGCAAAATTTAATAGAAATATAAAACACCGTAGGAACTACGGGATGGGCCTGTGGACTTGTCCTCAATGGAGGAAAGAATGAAGCAAGAAGCCACGAAGTCTTTAGCTTCGGGGTAGTTCACGATTACCGGCATTGATATTGATAGTGGTTCTCAGGAAGATAGCATGAAGATAGCTGGAATAGATGAAGCAGGGAAAGGACCGGTCATAGGACCTATGTGTGTTGGCGGAGTACTGCTGGATGAGGACAAAACAAACACATTGAGAAATCTTGGTGTTGCAGATTCAAAAAAGATAAGTCCTAAAAAAAGACCCCAGTTTGCCGGACAGATAGAAAAATACTCAGAAAAAGTCTTTGTCTTTGAAATAGAAGCCAGACAGATAGACGAGCTTCGAAAGCTCATGAGTATGAACGACATAATGGTCATTGCATTTTCAAAAGTACTTGGACAACTTCATCCTGAAAAAGCCTACGTGGATGCGGCTGACATAAATGAAGAGAGATTTGGGAGAAGACTTCTTGAAGAGTACCAAAAGAACTATCCTGAAAAAGCCACAAATATGTCCATAATTTCAAAACACAGGGCTGATGACAGATATCCTGTTGTTTCTGCTGCGTCGATCGTAGCCAAGGTACGCAGGGATGAGTTGATAGAAGAACTCAAAAAGGAGATCGGAGTGGATTTTGGCAGTGGCTATCCTTCAGATCCTAAGACGAAAAAGTTCCTTGCAGACTGGTACAAAGAAAATGAGGAACTACCTGCTTTTGTGAGACATTCCTGGAAAACCGTCGAGAATTTGATGAATAAGGAATAATAGGCGGAAACAAAAGAAGAAAAGGAAAGTAATCATTTCTTGGAGATGAACTCCACCATTGATTCAAGTATTTTCAGTCCGTCCTTTGAACCCAGAATTTCCTCGGATGCCCTTTCAGGATGTGGCATCATACCAAGTACATTCTTTTTTGAACTCAGTATACCTGCAATATTTTCCTTTGAACCGTTAGGATTTGCCTCATCGCTCACCTTGCCATCCTTGTCCACGTACCTGAAGGCTACCTGAGCATTGTCCTCAAGACTTGAAAGTGTGGATTCGTCCGCATAGAAGTTGCCTTCCATATGAGCGATAGGAATGCTGAGCACATCACCTTTTTTGAACTTTGAAGTGAAGGGTGTATCTGTTGCCTCGACTCTCAGGAAAGTAGGCTCGCATCTGAACTTTGGATAATCATTGGTTGTAAGTGCACCTGCAAGAAGTCCGGATTCTGTGAGAATCTGGAAACCATTACAAATACCTATAACAGGCTTGCCTGATTCTGCAAGTTCCTTGACCGAATTCATAATAGGAGTGCGGGCAGCAATTGCGCCTGCTCTGAGGTAATCACCGTATGAGAAACCTCCCGGGATGACTATCCCTTCGAAACGTTCCAGGTTTTCTTCCTTGTACCATACAAGTTCAGCGTCAACTCCAAGAACATCCTTCAGAACATGCAACACATCAAGGTCACAATTGCTGCCACCAAACTGTACAATACCTATGCTCATTGCAATTCCCTCAAGGATATGGCATAATTATGGATTATCGGATTGGCTATCAGTTTCTGGCACATTTGTTCAACAGTCTCCCTTGCAGTTTGGACATTCTCTGCTTGAAGGTCAATAGTATATTTTTTTGCTGTTCTCACACTCTCGGTCTTATATCCCAGGTGTTCAAGTGCCCTTTTGATAGTTGTACCTTCAGGGTCAAGCATACCGCTTTTAAGTTCAATGGTTACATCTGCCTGATATTGCATTTAGAATCCTCATCTCTTGTTTGATGATTTATAATATTATAATATAAACTCTGGCATAAATAATAACGTCTGCTATTATAAGCTTTGCATTGTAATATAATCTACTCACTCAAGTGACCTTTTTGCATAGAGTAAACGCTGGATAATTGTTATGTGAGTAAGAACTACTATAATAACTATAGACTCTCCCAGATAAGCACTCAGGGAGCCTGCAACAAGTATCATCATTCTCTCCGGTCTCTCAGCTACCCCGATATTCATGGACTCAACACCTGCGGCTTCCGCTCTTGAACGTACATAACTCACAAGATACGAACCAATTATAGCGAATACAACCCAAAGCCACAGGGGAACTGAAAGGACAGCAGTCTGTAGAATACGGCCTGCTATAACTCCATAGATTATACCTGCAAAAATTATAGCATCAGCATACCTGTCACACACAGAATCAAGTACTGCACCAAAAGCAGTCATCCGGCCTTTTGCTCTTGCAACAGCACCGTCTATCATGTCAAAGAACCCGCTAAGAAGTATCAACAGAGCAGCGCCTGAAAGATCACCTGTGGCAAATACAGCTGCCGCCCAGATACTGGTGAGCAGACCTATGATGGTAAGAGAATTGGGA
This sequence comes from Methanolobus sp., assembly GCA_034008115.1. GTDB lineage: Archaea > Halobacteriota > Methanosarcinia > Methanosarcinales > Methanosarcinaceae > Methanolobus. The sequence continues at coordinate 14,896 of JAVEPM010000068.1, read as the reverse complement.
GTTAATGGTACCCACCTTACAAAGGGCAATATCGATACTCTGACAGTATTCTTTAATTCGTTGAACATATGATTTCGTTCCTGTGATTTCACTAAGCCCTTTGAAGGTCTTACTATTTCATATTTTGTATACCCTAAGTAAAAGCGAATACATCAAAAACATAATATCTCATAATAATGATACTCATTAAATAATAAAGTATGGATATATTTAAATAGTAAATTGAGAGACCAGCAATGGTAGAACAAACACAACTGATTGTAAATTGATAGTATAATCTCATGATTTGTATGAAATATCTATGGACCTGGATTCTGCAAAAAACAAACAGAGGCAATAAATGAAAACTGAGCGCACTATTCTGGTATCCGAAAATGGAAAACTGGTACTCAAGAAAATATCACTGGCATACAAGGATTCTAATGGTGAGACTGCCTACCTGTTCGAGCCTGAAAATAAGGTTGAGAACAAGAAAGAAAGCGTTTATGAACGTATGGAGAATAACTTCCTGCTCATAGGTCTTCTCAGGAAAGTAGATATGTCCAAACTTAAAAATGAAGAGGTTCAAGCTCTGATGCTCAGAAAGCATGAAAAGGAAGAAAGGTTTCTAAGGACAGGCAGAGCAAATGGTTATAATCTCGGAGTAGACATGGATCCGGAAGATATACTAAGATTCTACGTCTCCTTAAAGCCGGAAGAACGTATTGCTCTGGAATGCAAACCCTGAGCTCATTATTTCTTTTTGTTTATATCCTTTTTTCTTTTTTTTGCTTGTCTCATTATTCCTGAGATTTCAAGGCAATTTATTGCTAATACTCAAAGCCTTTATCTGACTGGAACGCTTTTCTGAACTAAAAATACTATTATCAACTGGAACTATGTGCTCAATTACAGGTTTTTTTAATAACGACAACGCAATGGAACATATCTTAGAAGCCCTTGAAATAACAAAGAACCGGGGACTTGATGGTATAGGGATCAGTACTGAGAACGGACTTTACCTTGCAGAGAATCTTAGTTCCCTCAAGTTCGATCCTGATATTTCAAAAAGGAATGCTTTAGGACATCGCCTGCACTCGATGGTTAATTTCGTAGTTCAGCCAATTGTCTGTAAGGGGAAGATAGTTGCCAACTGTGAGATATACAACTGGAAGGAACTTGCAGAAAAATACGGCCTTGTCGCTAAGAACGATACGGACCTGCTGATAAAGCTCATGGAGAAGCAGGTCTTTGATGCAGGGAAGAACTCCGGTTCCCAGACCGACATAATGCAGGTCATGGATGATGTACTGCTGGAGCTCATCGGAGTCTATGCATTTGCATACTGGCTGGATGACACTGTTTATCTTGTAAGGGATATCGTAGGTATCAAACCACTCTGGTATAGCAATTCTACAGGATTTGCATTCGCCTCCGAAAAGAAGGCACTTGCAAAAAATGGCTTTGTAGACATCAAAGAACTCAACCCCAGGGAAATTCTTGCATACCATATAGGAAAAGATAGTATAGAAAAGTACAGCCGGGAATTCTTTTCCATAACACCTCAACATGAAGGCAGCATCGCAGAAATAGAAAAACACATGAAAGAGCTTTTGGAAAATGCTGTTTCCATACGCATGCCTGATGAGAAGTTCGGGATTCTTTTTTCCGGCGGACTGGACTCCAGCATCATTGCACAGATGTGCAAGCTCATGGGGAAAGAACCGGGAATTGATTTTACCTGTTACACAGCAGGACTTTCCGAAGCACAAGTTCCACCTGACGTTGAATACTCCCGGATGATAGCAGAAGAGCTTGGACTGGACCTGAAGGTCAAAAGCATAGGACTGGATGAGGTGGAAACCTACCTGAAAGATGTAGTCCCACTTGTGGAAGACACAAATGTACCGAAAATAGGAGTGGCACTGACCATGTATGCAGCATGTGTGGCTGCAAAGGAGGATGGTATCAGAGTCATGTTCTCAGGCTCAGGAGCCGATGAGTTGTTCGGTGGCTACAACCGTCACAAGAGTTCAACAGACATAAACCGCGACTGTTATACCGATGTTCTGGATATCTATGAAAAAAACACCTACCGAGATGATGTTGTTTCCATGAACAATAATATCGAGCTGCGTGTACCGTATCTTGATACGAGATTCGTGGACTATTGTCTGAAGATACCAGCACAGTACAAGATCAACGATGAGCAGAACAAACTCATATTGCGTCTGCTTGCTGATGATATTGGGATCCCGGCCCAGGTCAGCCAGCGCAAAAAACAGGCTGCACAATATGGAAGTCGATTTGACAAGGCCATTGGCAAACTTGCAAAGAAATGTGGATACAGAACAAAGACCGAATACCTGAAGCAGTTCTGTGAGCAGCCAAAGCTCAAACTCGGCGTGCTTTTCAGTTCAGGCAAGGACAGCAATTATGCAATGTATATAATGCAGCAGCAGAATTACGCAATCGAGTGTCTTATCACAATTAAGAGCCAGAATCAAGACTCCTATATGTTCCACACTCCCAACATTGACCTTGCACGACTGCAGGCAGAAGCCATGGGAATGCCACTGATTGAAGAGCTTACATTGGGTGAAAAAGAGAAGGAACTTGATGACATGAAGAATGCCATAATTCGTGCCAAAAACGAGTTCGGCATAGAAGGAATTGTCAGCGGTGCCCTGTATTCCAATTACCAGCGTGAGAGGATAGAGAGAATATGTGACGAACTGGGACTAAAATCATTCTCCCCGCTCTGGCATATCGACCAGGAAAAGGAGATGCACCAGCTTTTAGACATTGGATTTGAGTTCATCTTCAGCAGTGTGGCTGCATACGGCCTGAACAAGAGCTGGGTAGGACGTATTATTGAGAAGAAGGACATTGATAAACTTGTCAAGCTCAATAAGAAGGTTGGTCTCAATGTTGCAGGCGAAGGCGGCGAGTTCGAGAGCTTTGTGACTGACGGACCCATGTATCACAAAAAGATAGAGATTCGGGAAATGGAAGTCATCGAGCGGGATGAGTACACTGCAAATGTAGTTATCACCAATGCTGTGCTTGTGGATAAAGAGTGAGAGGACCATCCTTGGTGATGATCTGGCATCAGGATATAAAAATAATTCCTGCAAAAGAAAGATCATTATTTAATATTTCTTCTGCGCACTTCTCTTAAGTGAGCTGAGAGCCTTCTTAATCTCATCATCCTCTTCATCTTCCAGAGCCCAGTTTTTCTTGTCCAGACTGACTTTCAAATCATTAAAATCACTCAGCATATTCGGTATAATTTTTTTCTCCACCAGTTTTCTTTTGAGCCTTTCTCTTTCGTCTTCCGTCATCATGATACCTCTATAAACTCTCTATTATTTCCTCTGTCAGCGCCTTACTATCCATGCCTTTGACCTTGGCAACTGCCTCTATGGCATCCACATATCCATTGGAATATGTTTCTACGACCTTATCCTCGTATTCTTTTATCATCTTAGAACGAGTCTTATTGATCTTATCCTCGTAATTCTTCTTGATCATCTCAACGGTCTGAAGATCATGAGAAGCGTCCGCATCAACCCGCTTCATCCTTTCCTCAACATCCTTCTTGATCCCAAAGACACCAATAAGACCTGTCCAGCCTGCACCAAGTGCAACGGCTTCAAGCATACTGTTGGCCAGGATGCTTGCGACTATACCTCCTACAAAAAGATAGATTATGATTCCCATAATTCGGAAGAACTTTTTTTCCTTATTCAGTTCCTCCCTCTGTCTCATCATCTCATGCCACATACGGTCCTTGTCATTATCATCAGTTGCATCCTTTAACAGTTCTCTGAAGGACTTTATCTGCTCCTCGAGTTCCAGTATACGAGCAGTATTTCCCATGAGCTTGTCCCAGCTGCCAAGATAAACTATTATTGCAGCACCTGTTACCCCCAGAAGAAAAAAGAAAACTCCCACGGATATGTAATCAGGCCACCATATTGGCATTTCCAGTGTAGTTGTGATATTTGCACTCATTCAATCCCCACCACGATAGAAACCACTATTATCCTTGATATCAAATGATTCCTGCATGAATTTTAATGATATGTACTCTAATTAGAGACTTTAATATCGACCTGATAGCCACCCCACGTAGCTAACCATAAGACCATATGTGATATTATTAGGTATAATATATAAATTGGATTGGCAACCGATATTGCTGGCCATCATACAAAGATTACCATAACTGATGCAGTATTTGGTAGAGAAAGAGTGATGTCTTTCACATCTCCCTGTTATCAATAACCCGTTTACTCTTTTTCTCACTACGTGGCAATCCTCCAATCCCAACACATTCCACATCAACACTGATGCCTATGAAATCCTGAAATGTTTTGTTCATTTGCTTTGCTTTTTTCCTGTTGATTTCCGGGTCTTCAGCATTCTCGACCTCAACTCTGAAAAGCATGCTATCCCTGCCGGCATCTCTTTCAAGGACTATCTGGTATTCGCTGCTAATGCCTTCCACCCTGTGTATGACATCCTCTATCTGGCCGGGGTAGACATTCACACCTTTAATCTTGATGCGGTCATCAGTGCGTCCAAGCAGACGGTCTATGCGAGGGAAAGGACTTCCACATTCGCATGGCTCGGGTATGATGCGTGTGAGGTCTCTTGTCCTGTAACGTATAAGCGGAGCTCCCTCCTTGCTCAGCGTGGTTATGACAAGCTCACCAAGAGTACCATCTGGCAGGCTCTCTCCTGTAACAGGGTCTATTATCTCAAAGAGCAGGTGGTCTGACCAGTAGTGAAGACCATCATGCTGTGAGCAATCAAGGGCAATGCCAGGCCCGTATATCTCAGTGAGACCGAATATGTCAAAAGTCTCGATGCCAAGCTCGTCCTCGATACGTGCCCTCATCTTAGGACTCCAGCGCTCAGAACCAATGATACCAACCTTCAATTTAATACTGTCCTTCAGGCCCCGTTTACTGATCTCCTCTGCAAGTAGAAGAGCATACGAGGAAGTACTGCCAAGGACTGTGGACTTCAGGTCAAGCATCATCTGAAGCTGTTTTTCCGTATTTCCAGGACCCATAGGGACTGCCATGGCTCCCAGAAGTTCTGCACCTGCCTGAAAACCTATACCTGCGGTCCAGAGTCCGTATCCGGGTGTTATCTGTATCCTGTCAGTATTCGTGATCCCTGCCATCTGGTAGCAGCGCATCATCATCTCTGCCCATACATCCACATCTCTTTTGGTATACGGGATTATAACAGGGCTTCCGGTTGTACCTGAAGATGAATGTATCCTCACGATCTCTTCATCCGGTACAGCCTGAAGACCCAAAGGATAGGCATCTCTTAGTTCTTCTTTTGTAGTTAATGGGAGCTTGCTGATATCTTCCAGAGTCCTTATATCAGCAACATCAACACCTTCTTCCTTGAATTTTTTCTGGTAGAAAGGACTTCCCTTTGCAACTCTTTGAAGAAGTTGCCTGAGCTTGATCGTTCTTGCTTCATCGGATAGACCGGAAGCTGTGCAACGATTCTCACTTTCACATTCACTTACATGTTCCACTTTCTTTGACCCATCAATTACATGGCTATCACACATTCATCTCACTCCTGCCATCATTGATCCTTAGAAGCAGCTTTTGTCTTTGAAACACTTTCAATTGCCATGTCATATGCCCTGCGATTAACATCCCTGTATTTTTCAGGAATCATCTTTTCAAGCACATTCCACAGATATTCCACAGAGAAAGGTAAAAGACCGGCACCTGCAGCGGCCGCTATCATGGCTACATTAGCTGCTCTGTATGTTCCTGCATCTTTTGCAAGACCGGTGAAATCAGCAAATATTATATCCGGACAATTGCTCTTCAAAAACTCGAGCATCTGCATGGGATCATAGACTTCACTGCCTTGGGTCGATGGCATTATTGCATGCTCATTGACCACGATGCTGGCACCTTTGCGTAAAAAACGAAGGTTACGGGCGGCTTCTCCAGGTTCGAGCCCTATAAGCAGATCTGCGTTTCCCTGCGGGATAAGTGAACCACATACATCGTCCCCGATTCTCACATGACTTGTAACTGATCCTTCTCTTTGAGCCATACCTATCGTTTCAGCTGTGGCTACATGTAAACCGGCATCCATGGCGGCTGTAGCAAGTAAACGGGAGGCAAGCACGACACCCTGACCACCAACACCTGCAATAAGAATATCGAATTTCATTGTAAGACCTCCCTTAGGACAATAGCATCTGACGGGCATATCTCTGCACACAGACCACATCCGCTACAGGTATCCTGAATAACAGGCAGACCTGAGGATATTGAAAATATGGCAGGGCATCCCAACTGGGATATACAGAGCCCGCAGCCTGTGCATTTGTCCTCATCCACGAGATACTGACCCTGTCCCTTGCAGATAGCAACACAGTTTCCTTTGAACACAATGGCTGAAGGACCCTCAAATTCCATGGCTTCAGTGGCCATATCCATGCACTCATCCAAAGTATCCATCTCTATGGTTTTGACCATACCAACCCCGCAACTTTTGAGAACATCTGCTATGTCGATGATCTTTGCAGGAAAACCAAGAGCCGTTAAACCAATACCCGGGTGGGGCTGATGTCCTGTCATGGCAGTGGTGCGGTTGTCAAGAACTGCAATGGTGATGTCAGCATTATTATATACTGCACTGATAACAGCAGCTATTCCTGAATGGAAAAAAGTGGAATCGCCTATGAAGGATACCTGTTTTGCCTTCTGAGTACCCCTGTATTCCTGTGTTTGGGACAGACCGGCGGCGATACTGATACCAGCACCCATACAGAGACAAGTGTTGACCATTTCGAGAGGTTTGGCATTACCAAGTGTATAACACCCAATGTCACCTGAAAATACAGAATCCACACCCTTCTGTGAACGTAATTTGGCAGCAGCTTTCTTGAACGCATAGAAGACGGTCCTGTGCATGCAACCGGCACATAAGGTGGGCGCTCTTACTGGCAAAGGTGGAATATCATTCTGACTTATTGCAGGTTCTGAATGAGTAAGCGGAGAAATATCACTATTGATATCTTCCAGTACCCTGTTCACACCGTCTATAACAACATCAACATCGTACTCCCCACTGACAGGGAAAGAACCGTCTTTCTTTCCATGTATATTTACATTGAGATGGTATTTGCCTGCCACTTGCAGGAACTGCTCTTCAAGATACGGATCCAGTTCCTCGACAACTATTAGCTCATTGATATCTTTGAGGAATTCAAGGGCTGCATTTTCAGGGAAAGGATACACAGTTCCTGCCTTGAACACTGAAAATGTACCAGGATGATTCCTTATGGCTTCCTTTGCGTAAAGATATGAAACACCAGAAGCCGCAATTCCTATTTTACTGCTGCCCTTGGATACTGAATTAAAAGAATTATCTGCAAAGTATTCTGAGAAACGGTCTGACATCGTGATCTGAAGTTCTTCCAGCAGAGGATGTCTCTGTGCCGTTAGTTTAGGGAAGATGGTCCATCTTGTGTCTTTCACAAATCCTTCCATGTCCCTGAAAACCGGAGATAGGTCCTCGATGAGTACATCAGAGGAACCATGGGAAACACGGGTTGTGGTCCTGAGTATCACAGGAGTTTCCATCTCGTGGGACAATTTGAAAGCCAGTTTTGTCATATTGTAGGCTTCCTGTGGCGTTGCGGGATCAAAGACAGGTATGTTTGCAAAATGACCAAAGGCCCTGGTATCCTGTTCGGTCTGAGATGAATGCGGGCCCGGGTCATCTGAAACTAAAATAACAAATGATCCTTTGACTCCTATGTACGAAAGGCTCATAAGAGGATCAGAAGCTACGTTCAGGCCAACCTGTTTCATGGTTACCATGGCATTAGCGCCTGAATACGCAGCTCCTACTGCTGTCTCAAGCGCTACTTTCTCATTGGTGGCCCATTCGGCATAGATACCATACTCTTTTGCATGGGAAGCAATGGTCTCCATAACCTCAGTGGAAGGTGTGCCTGGATAGCCACTCGCTATCTGGACGCCGGCTTTGATGGCTCCAAAAGCAATTGCCTCGTTACCCATTAATATACGTTTACTGGTCAATATCATTCCTCTTGAATGGATAAATGGATAATATGTAAAAGAAAATCAAACAACAGATTCACATCCGGGAACGTGAATCATTGCATATATTCATACATTGATGCTGACCTATGCACTTATTTGATGAAATATAAATGTTTTGTCACAGGTTTTCAGTTATAGGAAAATCAACTCTGTAGAAAGTATTTTTCTAAATCTACAAAGCCAAAAAAGGAAACTACTTTACATATTAGATGGAATACTAAAACCGAATGTAGTGCCTTCACCTAATTCACTTTTTATCCAGATGTCACCATCATGCATCTCAACGAACTTTTTGACAAGGGTAAGGCCAAGGCCAGTACCTCCATATACTCTAGTTGTCGAATAGTCAACCTGTGTAAATGGCTCAAAGATTTTTTCATACTGATTCTTTGGAATGCCAATTCCTGTGTCACTGATCAGAAAAGAAACTGAATTTCCTTTGTCCTGAACATCTACTACTACAGATCCTTCATTGTCAGTGAACTTTATGGCATTGGATACGAGATTGAAAAGGACCTGTGTCAATTTCAGTCTGTCAGCTTTGATGTGGAGGCCATCGGCTTCCAGACGTGTACTCAGGCAGATGTTCTTTTTTTCTGCAAGAGGAGAAACAATTGCTTCAACGTCATCTAATGTTTCCTTGATACTGATTTTTTTATGCTGAAGTTCTATTTTACCGGCTTCGATTTTTGAAATATCCAGAATATCGTTTATGACGTTAAGCAGATGCTTACCACTATTAGATACATTACTTACATACTTACTTTGTTTTTCATTGAGACTTCCAATATTTTTCTCAAGAAGGATATCTGAAAAACCAATGATGGAATTAAGAGGCGTTCTTAATTCATGGTTCATATTTGCAATAAACTGGCTCTTCATTTTATTAGCAGATTCAGCAGTATTTTTTGCATTTATCAGTGCAATTTCAGCTTCTTTGCGTTTAGTCACGTCATGAAGAATACCATTAACTGAAACAGTATTTGCTTCCCTATCTACTAACCACGAAACGTGGTCTTCTACCCATCGTATTGTTCCATCCTTTCTTCTTATGCGGTATTCCATAACACTATTTTCCAGTGCTAGCTTCATTTGTTCATATTTTAAAAGGACTTTTCCTATGTCTTCGGGGTAAATGGAATTCACCCATGAATCCGTATCATTTAACCATTCTTCAACAGTATATCCGAAAATATCCTCAAGAGCTTGATTAGCATATGTTACTGCAAAGGTTTTAGGATCCATGCAGTATACCAATTCAGAAATATTTTCTGTTAACTCACGATAATTTTTTTCTGATTCCATCAAAGCAGAATTTACTTTTTTTCTTTCTGAAATATCTCTTATAATTGCCATGTCTGCTGGCTTACCTTTATAACGGATGCCAGATGCATTAATCTCAACAGGTATCTTATTTCCATTCTTTGATATGATATCGACCTCATATCCTGATTGAATGACTTCTCCTCCCAGTCTCTGTGTATATCTCTTTTTTATAAGATCTATATGCTCAGGTGAAATAAAATCCATTAAAGGAATCTCATTTGCTTCATCTAACGAATAATTGGTCATATCCAGCATTTTCTGGTTTGCATATTTGATCATGAAATCCTGGATAATAATAATTCCATCATTTCCATTTTCGACAAGCGCAGAATACATTTCTTCCCTTTCTTTCAACTCGATCTCCATTTTATGTTTGTAAAGGGCTATCTCTATAATGGTGAGTAGTTCCTTTTCTTCAAATGGCTTGAGTATGTAACCAAACGGTTCTGTTATCTTTGCCCGCTGCAAAGTATTGTCATCGGCATAGGCGGTAAGATAAACCACTGGGATGTCAAATCGTGCATGTATCTGTTCAGCTGCCTGAATACCGTCCATATCCCCTTCCAGCATAACATCCATCAGCACCAGATCAGGATGGATCTCTTCCACCTTTTCGATAGCTTCTTCTCCAGACGCAACGGTAAAAGGAACTGAATATCCGAAATCTTCCAGCCTGTTTTTCATATCCATAGCTGTAATAAGTTCATCCTCTACAATCAATATTTTTGATTTAGTCATTTAATTTCCCTTATCCAATCATTTTTTAAAGCTAATCACAAATTTAGTCCCATTGCTTCTATCAAGCTCTATATTCCCATGAATTTGTTTCACAAGTGTTGTTACCAGTTGCAAACCTAATGAATGCGAATTGCTATAGTCCAGATCTTTAGGAATGCCTGCCCCGGTGTCGCTGACAATAAGTGTAAACATCTCATTCTCAAGATGGAATTCGATATCGATGTCACCTTCGTCTATCTGATAAGCATACTTTAAAGAATTTGAAACAAGTTCATTGATAATCAATCCAAGGGGAATTGTTCTATCGATACCCATGTAAACGGCATCAATGTCCAGGTTCAGTTTGATAGCACTATTGCCTATTTTGTATGTCTGGAACAGATAGGTCGCCAGATTTTTAATGTAATCACCAACGTCTATACTTGCCAGATCCTTTGACTGGTACAACTTCTGGTGGGCAATAGCCATTGATCTGACACGGGTCTGACTCTCCATGAATGCAGCAATTACCTTTTCATCATTGAAATTCCGTGATTGAAGATTGAGCAGGCTGGAAATGACCTGGAGATTATTCTTAACCCGGTGATGGATCTCCTTTAACAAGGTATCTTTTTTCTGAACTTCTTCTGCTTTTTTACGTTCTTTGATATCAATAAAACTCTCGATCAGGTGTATTCGCCCATTAAGATTTACAGATGTTACATTTTTGAGGATAGGGATCTCTTCCCCTTTTATATTTATGAGCACGTGTTCTGATCTGTCTATGCTTTCTTCAAGTTCTGTGACCGAACATTTTCCCTTCTTATCCGTGCAAATAAAGTTGTGGCATACTTTGCCAACGATTTCCTCTTTTAAACCACCAATACTTTGAACTGCTGAGGGATTTATATCAACGATCACATGGGTTTCTGCATCGATAATAAGAACTCCTGTCTGGATAGATGCCAGTATGGTCTTCAGCTTTTCCTCGTTCTCCTGCAACGTTTTCTCTGCCTGCTTACGCTGGATGGCTGCGCCAATGGCATCAGCTGCCGCTTTGAGGGCATCCTTTTCTACGACAAACCATTCTCGTTCATTCGTACAGTCATCAAAACCAATGAAACCCCACCATTTTCCTTCCACGTGTATTGGCACTGCTGCAATGGATAATGCTTTATAGGGCTTAAAGAAAGCGTGTTCAGCTTCGGGTAAGTCCTAAACAGGTCCGCAAATCACATTCCCAGCCCCCAAAGCGTTGATCCAGCGTTCACAACCATCATCTATGTATGATAATTTCTGGGATTCAGGGTAATCTATCTGAGAATTTAATCCAAGGCTCTCCCACTTATTGGTCTTGTATGCCCTAAGTATGCCATCTTCATCGACCATATTTTTAAAAATATATCCGTGATCAACATCTGTTGCCTTTCCCAATCTCTCAAGAACTGTTTGTATGGTATCATCCAAAGGGCATGGGCCCAGTAACTTCTCAGCTGCGAAACTAATTCCTTCGAGTATTGCATCTCGACTTTTAAGAGCCATTTCTGTCTTCTTTTGTTTGGTAACATCTTCCACAACACAGATGCCTCCCACCACAGCTTTGTCACTCGAAAAAACAGGGTTAGCTTCACCTTTAATAATTGTGGTTTTATCGCAGAGGACTGATCTATACTCACCTTCAAAATATCCTGTTTCTCCCGAAAGTGTGTTTTTTACAAGCTCTATCATTTGAGGATTTTCAAGGGACATAGGTATATTAAAGCCGATGATTTTTTCTACAGGTGGTCCAATGATCTTTGCAAAACTATTATTGCAATGGGTGACAATTCCATTCATGTCATAATGGAAAATTCCTACTGGAGAATGTTCAAAGATCATACGGTGCTTATTCTCTGAGTCCAGCAATGCCTCTTGAACCCACTTACGTTTTTCCTCCACAGCTATTGCCGTAGCAATGACCCCTATGATCCATCTGTCTTCTTTAGAGGGTATAAAATCTGTTTGAAAAACACAGCACAGGGAACCAACGTAATTCTTTTCAAGCTTAACTCCTATTCCTATATAGGTCTCTAACGCATATAGGGCCACATTTGGGTCTGTGTGTACATATTCTGTTTCGGAAAGGTTGCGGACCAACATCAAACGATCCTCTGCACACCGAATCACATCGTAGCAAAGATGCCCTTCAGGTTCATCCAGGGGATTGTAGTCAGTAGCTGTGTTCCACTGTCCCCATGAATGAAGCAAACCCTCATCTAATCGATTGTAAAGTGCACAGGTAGCTCCCATCAGTTCTCCGAAAAGAGCAGTAAGGTGATTGATGTTCTCCAATGGATCAGTTCCAAATCTTAAGAAACAGTCGTTCATCTTTCTTATGCGTTCTTCTGCCAGCTTACGTTGTTTAATCTCTTTTTTGAGAGATTTGTTGATATTTGTCACTTCTGATACATGCTGTCGAATAATTCTCTGTGACTCTAAATTGTGCATTAATGCACTCATTTGTTGAACAAATACCATGAAAGATATTTTGATCTCTTCATTTATTTCGTCATAATAATCTTTCTTTTCTACAGATCGTCCTCCCAGAATAAATCCGTGAAGATCTCCATCCTTGTAATAAGGGGCGTAAATTACCTGACACAATCCAAGGGATTCCCAGGGATTTGTTGGGGCGGAACATTCGATAAAAACGCTGTCTTTTGAGTTCATAATTTCATCAGAAATTATCCATTCCATGACCAATGGATGTTTCTCCTCAAGACCGTAACTCTCCTGGTGAGTTAAGCGATTATTAGTCGTGTCGTAGGTGAAAAGCGCAGCACATTCAACCTCAAAAACTTCAACTATGGACTCTACTGTTATCGAGGAAAGCTCGTGCATATCTTTAGCTCTAATTGCTTTCTCGTTGTAACTCTGAATTGATTTAAAGCGATTAAGCTCGCGATCAAGGAGATCTCCTGTATTGACAAGCTGCTGCTCAATCGCGGAAAAACGAGTTACTTTTTTCTGTAACTCGCCGTATTTAGCTTCAAGCTTATTGTAATCCAAAGTATCTTCATTCATATTATGAGGCACCTGCTGCGAATACACCAGGGTTCACATTAATCGTTGCGCTTGACAATAACATACAGGGCTGTTGTATAGTTATGGAATTGGGATCGTCCTCCTAATCTTGCAAATTCTCCCAGTCCGTACATTCCCAGCCATGGTACATCTTCATCTTTACACAGTGGGTGCTGCATCCTGAATACAATTTCATCCTTAAGGATACGGTTTAACATCCCCCTTCCCCTTGCAACACAGTCTGCATGGAAAACTGCAACAGGCCTGCGTCCGTTGCAGTTTTTAACGATCTGCCCGACCATTTTATCCAGGCCATCAAATATTAGGTCTTCATCCCGCTTGGTGAGGTAGAGTTTTGTACCCACAGGGCATTCAACAGGCATATAGATGCTACCATCTGTTTCTTTTTTTGCAACCACTCGAAGAATGTGTGTGTTGCCATATTCTTCCTGTAAATTCTCTGGCAGTTCCTCTGCAAGTGCTCCAATTGGAATCGTATCCGCAAGTTGTGCTGTTTCTTGTAGTCCGAGATTGTCTGTCAGACATTTCCAGGCAGCTTGTCCATCCAGCTCGAACACACGATTCGACTCAGAACGTGTTACTTCAAAAGGCATTTCTACGATTGCAAAACCATGGGAGGCCTGTGTGATCACTTCAAGTGTAGGATCTGCAAAGCCAATTACTAATGCACCTTTTTCAAGTATCTGGTCGTCAACGAATTGGAAGTTGTTTATGGCTTTCATATTATCAGAAGAGGTAGCTCCAAATATCGGAACATCTGTGCCAAAAACGGATTCGATGCCTTCCAATGCTTTGTCGGCAGCAATATCGATACCGTTTGCCAGGAAATGGATCATGTTTACGTTTGGATTTTTATTTTTCAGAACCTGAGCCAATTGGGCACCGATTTCATAAGAATTGGGACCTGCTATATTGTCTTTGATTACCACGGAAAATTCATTTTTTCCACCCTTTACTGTCATGATGGCCAGGCACCTCATTGCTTCATTAGGTCCCTCTTTGCCAATAATTCCAGCGCAAGTACAACCAACAACCTGTGCACTTGGAGCAAGCTTATGTGCCTCACTTATAATATCATTTAGATTATGACCTATACTGGCATAGATCACTATAAGATCACAATCAGTGCTCTGCTCATCAATGAGTGTATTTTCAAGGCATTCAGCTATGGCTTTCTTTGAGTTCACAACTCTGTTACTGCTTGATGAAAATTTTAACATAATATTCTCCACTATGTTTAGGTTTATTAATTTTAATGATTCAAACGAATCGATTTCAATACTCTACAATAACAGACATATTTCCAATTTTTCGTATTTGTATCTCATGTTTAATTATATAAATCTGTTTATTACACTGAACAGATTTAATTTATGCATAAGAAAGAAAATGAGTGAAATTTAAAATACTCAAAACAAAATACTGTCAAAAGATCCCATGTTAAACATCGACAAGATAGCATCTCAAAGAAAAGTATGAATTAGCCATTGATTTACCGTAACTATTCAGCCTAGCACAATCTGCCTATTGGTGCTGATTTCATCGAAATGGAGATATCTGCCCACTAACAATCTAAGAATCAAAAAAGCAATCAATAATAACAATCAAAATAAATGTTCATAATGAAATTTACATTTCAACTTTTTGTCAAGATTGTTATA
>JAVEPM010000067.1:0-17440 GCA_034008115.1 Methanolobus sp. | reverse complement strand
TTTATAGAGGCTTGATAGTCCCTGTCGATGATGTTGCCGCATTCACATTTGTAGGTTCTATCCGATAGCTTAAGGTCGCTTTTGATGACACCACATTTGTGGCACATCTTACTGGAAGGATAGAAGCGGTCTATCGTGCGCAGTTCTACTCCGTATTTATGGCATCTCTCGGTGAGGTATTGCCTGAAGTAATAGAACATTTGCTGCTGGATAGCCTTGCTTAAGTGGCGATTCTTCATCATGCCGGAGACATTCAAATCCTCAATAGACACGTAAGACGGTAAATTGTTGGCTTTCACAAGTGAATTTACGCATTGCCTTACATATTCGGTACGGATATTCCGTAGCCGCCTATGATATACTTGAACTCTCAATGTATTCTTGTCGATATTTGCAGAGGTCTTGTTTTTCTCCTTTCTTTTTTTCTTGGCTTGGAACTTTCTGCTCAAGCTCCGTTGATGTCGTTTGAGCCGCTTGGTTAGCGACTTTACTTTCTTAGTTTTATTGACGTTGCCAAAGGTGTCGCCGTTGCTACAAACAGCAAGGCTCTTAATCCCAAGGTCAATGCCAATGCCTTCGGTTGAATAATTGTAGGTTTCTTGACTTATTTCTGTCTTGCATAATACGGACACGAAATACCTGCCAGCATTACGACTCACTGTGCCACTAATTACTTTTGCTCCCGATGGGATATACCCGTATTCCTTGAGCCGAACGAAGCTAAGTGTTGGTATCTTAATACGATGCCGCTCTGTCGTCCATTCTGCTGGCCCGTTTTTAGGCAGATACATTTTAATAGACGTGTCGCTGCGTTTCTTATAGCGAGGGAAGCCTTTCTTGTTTTTGAAGAAGTTCCTGTAAGCCCTCTCTGCGTTGAAGGTGGCTTTTTTTACGGCTTTTGAGGATACTTCCTTAATCCAACTATATGATGGGTTCTCCGGCAGAAACTCGTTGTTAAGCCACTTGCTAAACGTCATGGCCGACATGAACGGTTTACCTGCTTTGTATAGCTCTTCATTTTTGCTCAGGAACAGGTTATAGATAAACCGGCACACACCAATGGTGCGGTTGATTTTGTTAGCCTGTTCGGGCGTGGGCTTTATTTCGGTTTTATAGGCTCTTAACATCATGGTCATTAGCCAACTCCCTCTTGTACTTAACGCTGTTTAACTCTGGCATTTTTTCGTCCATTTGTCAATATCATCTTTATTGAAGCGGTGATACTTCCCAACCCTAAGAGATGGCATTCCACTATCTATAAGCCTATAAATTTGCCTAATAGACACGCCAAGATAGCTTGCAACCTCTTTAACTGTTAATAATTTGACTTCCATTTTTAATCTCCTTCATGGCGTCAAGAATACACAGCATCATATCTTGTCAAGCTATTTCTTCATATTTCTATAGATTTACTTAGGTTTTTGGCTACTGTTTGTTTCTCCTTGCCTTGACTTGATTCTGAAATAGCTATTAGTAGCATCGGCAAAGTAGTATAATGCCGAAATAGCAGAAAATGATTCTCTGAGAAAAGCAAGCAAGTCAGGGAAAAAGTCCGCTGGCAAATACTCATCTATTTTCTCAACCATCTGTGTGCGTTGACCGTTTTTGAGGCTATTGAAAATTACCTCAAGCTTCTCTTGTTTTGTCATCATATACCTCTCTTATTTGTTATGATTTGTTTTTATTGTATTCCTTTTTCAGAGAAATAAATCTCTGAATAATTTCTGTTAGAATAGCATATCGATAGCATTGCTTGAGTTTGCGGAACTCATCTATCGTGGCCAGTAATTCCGTCAGTGTGTATTTACTTAACACTCCCATATAATTCCTCGCCTCTTCATCCAATACATAAGGTTTTCATGTGCTTCCTCAGTCGTGCCGCCAGTTACCTGAAAGCCGTTGTTATGCTCATCAATAACGGTTATCACCACTGAGCCTGCCTTTTTCTGAGCATGACAAAGCAATTTGTATTTTCGATAGATGTCCGGGAATGTTGCAGCGAGGTCTTGCATCGTTTTAAGCTTAGTCATTTATTACTCCTTTGGGCAGGTAAGCCCATGCTAATATGTATTCGCCATACTTATCCCACTCTTGTTTATCGTTGTGCCAAAAATCAAACGCAACTCGATTTAATATTGTGTAATAAATTATGCAGTATCCAGTTTTCTCAGGCTTCTCTTCTGGATAGCTATGCCATTCAATTATTTCTTGATTTGGCTTCAATACCATCTGATTCATCTGCTCCACGAGGGAGCGGTTGTCAGCCTGAAGCTGAGCTATTTCGGCTTTGAGACTGGTTTGATTCTCTACTTGCACATCCTGTTTTCTCAGTAGCGCAAGAACTTCATCAATCGTTTCTGTTACTTCCCAATAATTATCTGCTGATGTTGTTTCTTGGATAACGGTAACATCGGCAAACCCACCACCGCTTAATGCTTTCATTCTTAAGTAAATACTCGCTATGTTATCTATGTTCAAAAGCAATCTTCCGGTTGGGTCTGAACGTCTTGTAAGTTCTATAAATTTCATTCTTCCTCCTGCTCATCTTGCATCTCAGGGGCAGAACATTCCACCCATCCACCATAAAGACTTATCTTTCGACCACTCACAGTAGTCTCTTTCCCAATAAAGCCAAAAGCCATTTCTCTGCAGTACTCACATTCTTCGCACGACATAGAACCCACCTTTACGGTTGGTCTTGCTTTGCATATTGGGCTCATGCCATAGATTGAGCTTTTATATTTTATTCTCACTTTTCTTCCTCCTGTGCTTCTGGTACATCTACACAGTATAGCGAACACCATCCTGAGCAGTTGTAATCACAAAACTCACACGTGTCTGGATAATGTTCGCATACTTTGCTAATATCTATTGAGACGGTTGACGGTTCATAAATTGGTTTTGTGTTCATTTTTCTTCTCCTTGTGCTTTTAGCCAGCCAATCTCAGGCTCTTGCCAAACAATTTCTGCCTTTTTTCCACTTACAAGCATCCATTTCCTGCCGCAATAAACAGGAATAATACCACGATACCATAAATCTACTACTGACTGAAATTTATAAACGCCAGATTTGTGGTCAATATATTTCCATTTTTCTATACCATAGAACAAGCTACCAATGTAGGCATATGAGCTATCCAAAAGACTTTCCCTAACTCTGTCCCAAGCGCCGTCCAGAACTCTGTCCCTAAAGCTGTCACTAACGCTGTCCAGAACGCTTTGTCTAACGCTTTGCCAAACGTTGTGCATAACGCTGTCCATAACACTGTCCCTAACGCTTTGCCAAACGCTATCCCAAATGCTATGCATAACCCTGTCCCTAATGCTGTCCCAAACGCTGTGCCAAACTCCGCACCTAATGTTTATCCATTTCTTCAATAAATCAATATCTGCAACAGTGACGGTAGCTTTGGGACATAACAGCGGATTCACAGGGTAGAGCGCTTCGATAAGTTTATATCCAAGCTCTGGCTCAATCTCTTTGCACATGGTTTTTATTTGTTCATCAGACAGTGGGTTATCAAGTTTCATATACTCATATCGCTGTTTTGCTGGAGAAAATATCTTGCTCTTGCCCTTTATTTCTGCGGGCAACACCTTTGTACCGAGCCAAGGTTTGTGGTAACGAATGAGTTCGCTCACTGGAATCACATAAAACCCCGGAGCGCACTCGGCATTGCTGGTATCGAAGTTCTCGCAGTGATGCCAAACGCCTATCTTGTACTGCTTTCCGCCCTGAATTGGCGGACGTAGGTTTTTGTCTAACACTTTTACGTATTTCATTCCTCCTCCTGCTTTTGCATATCCTTATACTTCCCGTTAGCCATAGGATGTAGGGCTATCAATTTATCTTGGTTTGGGTATGGCCGGTATGGGAGATATACTACACACTCTTCTGGTCGCACGTTATACAGTTTCATTAACATTTTAGCTGTGATATAGTGTCTTTTCCCATCTGTTTCCGATACAACATATCCGGGATAAAGCAGATACTTATCCATTATTCTTCCTCCTACTCGGATTCGTTCAGAATTCCGTAGAGCAATTCTGCCACATCTTGCTTAAATATCTTTGCTGCTTCGTTCTCCAGTTCGCTGCCAGATGTTTCAATACTAATTTTTGTTTCTACGCTTTCTTCCTTCTCTGTGAACGTAATTACTATTTTGCTTGGCATTCTTCCTCCTGTGCTTTTGCTGCAAAGTAATTATTACTCAGGTTTATCCAGTACGCAGGCGAACCGCCTAATTTGCTGCTGAGTTTCATTGCCAATTCGACATTGATTGGGGTTATATCGTTCATCATGTTATTAAAAGCCGTTAGCTCAACATAAGGATTGGCATTGAATAAATCGCTACGGCTAATACTTGCATACTCCATACTTTCCTTTATCGTCTCGCTTGGCCTCACGACATAATCGGGTTCGAATGAGTAGAGCTTGCGCTTGAATAGTCTTGTTAGGAAATTCATTTCTCCTCCTGTGCTTTTAGCAGTTGCGGTAGATAAGTTCTTCTCGTCTCTACATCATGATACGTTTGGGCAAGCTTCTCTATTTTTACCACTACCCTCTCGTAGTCAAAGCCATAGCCATTCCCAGCTATGGTTTTACGGTTGAGCAGCTTATCTACTAATGCCTTTGCCGATGTTTCGTCATCTGCAATGACATAAAATATCCATCCTGCCTTGGTTGTAAGCATATATAAGTTCATTTGATATCTCCTCTCTCCTGTGCCTCCAGCAAGCCTTCCACAATCTTACGGGTGGGGGTGTCGAGGGCAGAGAATTTTATTATGCTGTAATCGAAGTCAATTCTTGGACTTGAGTGCCACATTAAAAAGCAAGCAGGCTCACAAGACTTTCCTATCGTCCCGCTCAGGCAGCCAATTTGTACAACAACCTCAGAAGGAGAGAGCTTGCGTGTGATACGCCTATGGTTAAATGTACAGTCTAACGGTGTGATTTCCATTCCATTGTGATTAAACCACACGTCGTCAACCAAATAATCTGGTAAAACTGGACAGAATGTATTTACACGCTCTACTGTGTGGTGTTCTATTTCTCCAGTAGCGGTCTCTTCAACTTCCACCCAATCCCCAACTTTGTATTGTGATTCAGGCTTTGGCTCATACATATAGCAATGGTCAATGTTGCTATTGGTGCATACATGTTTGCAGTTTTCACAATTAGCTATCGGCTCTTTGGCAGTTTGTGGCTCTGATTCAACTTGTGGCTGTTGTCTATTTCGCAATTCTTTTTCTGTTTTGTCAAATCCAAGTTCCAAAAAACACTTACCGCAATAATGTGAGAGAGTTGACTCATACAGACTTGAGATAGAAATTCTTTTAATGCTGACTTCTGCCATGCCATCAAGTCCACTCATTTTCTTCCCGCAAACAAGACAGGTATATTCCTTTTTTCCTGAATCAATCTTTTGCTCTTTGGGCAGCTCAGGCTCTTCCTCAGGCTCTTCGTAGATTTGCCAGCCAGTTCTCTCGTCAATCATTGTGTCAACCTGCCTGGATGTAAGCCAATCGTTTGCATGACAAATGACATCGCCTCCATCAATCATGGAAGATGGCGTTGTGAATATAGCTATTTGACGCTTTTCATTCATTGCGCAGTGAGTTTTTGGCATAGGGTAAGACTTATGTCTAACCTTTTTCCCCTGCATCATTTGATGCAAAGCCCACTTGTCAGAGCCTTCTTTAACAAATGTGCCAATGATTTCAAACATGTGAATTGAAAGGGGGGTGTCTCTTGCGAATCCAACCTTAGCTGCCATATCTGCGTTAATGCCGCAAATAGTATATTCTCTCATAAAGAGTTTATCGTGTCCCCAACACTGCTTAACATATCTCCCCATCGGGGAATCGTCTTGAATGGGACGGATTAAGCACGGCAACTCTGCATCAGCCGTTAGTGGCACTGGCTTATCCAACATGCGGAAAAGCTCGCCATCCTGTTCCTTGAACTTAATCATTATTATCTCCTTTTCGTTTCTCTTCATTCTGTGCTTTTAGCAAGCTCTCCACCAACACACAGGTAGCGGCGTCGAGCATCTTAAACATAATGCAAGCATTTGCCATTTCTGACTTGCCTATGCCTCGCAAAATAAACCTATCGGCATCAACGAATAACACCGTACCACTCATACATCCGATGTGAACTACCACTTCGGAGGGGGATGCCTTAGTCAATAACGAAGTGTAGGGATAAACAATTACCCCTACCCCAGAAAGTGTCTTGCAGAGGGTTCTCTCTTTGCCTGACGGTTCGATTACTTGCAAGTAAGAGTCAATATCATACTTCACCCAGTCCCCGACCTTGTACTGTGGCTCTTCATTTGGCTCTGTGTAGATTTGCCAACCATTCTTGTCGGCTCCATTAAGCCATACAGAAACAGACATGTGGTCTACACAATTGTGTCTCACCTCACGCCTGATATAGCCGGCATGCTCGCAATACATGATTGATGGGGATTTATGGTGACAAACCTTTTTCCCATTCATAATTTGATACAGTGCCCACTCATCAGAGCCTTCTTTTACATGTGTGCCGATTAACTCGTAGCGATAATACTGAATAGACATAAATCCGTCACAGCGGGCGCTTCCTCTGTTAGGGTCAGATAAATCATTAACATCAATAACTTCGGTACAAATCTTTGGTGTTAATCTTTTTGGGTCAAACGCATGCAAATCCTTGTTATGTTTCCCCATCGGGCTGTCATCTTGTATTAATCTTACCAGACACGGCATTTCTGTCTCTGGTGTTAATGGAACAGGCTCTTCCAGCATCTTAAATATCATTCCATCGTGTTCTTTGAAATTAGTCATTGTATTCTCCTTTTTCATTTCTCTTCCACCACAGCATCAACAACAATATACCAAAAAGTGCAGTGCCCACTCCGCAGAGCCTTCGGCAACGTGAGTGCCGATGATTTCAAACATAGGAAACGGACAGCCATAATGCTCATTACCGTTTTCAATAAAAACTGTTACATCACCATCACTGTCCACGCTATCCACAAAAATTGGCACATTCTCTTGGTTACAATCAAGCCAATGCTCCATAACGTATTCGCCAATAACGCCATGCGTGATAAATCTTACAAGCACATTTGTGTCTTTTTCTCTCAACGGCACTGGTTTTTCAAGCATTTTGAAAAGCTTGCCATCGTGTTCTTCAAATCTAATCATTGTTTTCTCCTTTTTTTTATCATTTTTTACATCCTTGCATAAATTTGCTTGAATGAATTATGTTTTGAAAGACTTGCAATTTCCTTGATATATTTTTCAAGTTCTACATCATCATAATCATGAAGATTTTGCCAATACAAAAACAGCGCAAGACCAACAAGGTAGCCTTGATTAAATTCACCACCAAGTATATCCATCAATGGCTGTGTGCATGGAATTGAATATGCAAGCAAGTTATTGGATTCCCACACTTTATTCAATTCACGCTTTAATTTAGCTATTGCAGTCATTATTTTCCTTCAATTTGTTATCCTTAAAATATTTCCTTTTTCTTACTTTGTTTTTCATTGTTATCTCCTTATTGGTTAATTGGGACAGAGAATATCTGTCCCGCATATATCATAGTTATCCCAAAAAACGAACCAGTGCTTTCTTGCAAAGAGAAAGAAAGTGTTGCTCGTATTGTTGATTGCCAGCCACACAGTTATGTAATCTGCTGTCTTGCATAGCCTTCAAGAAGGACTCTTTGTCTTTTCTGTAAATAGCATCATCCATGTTTAGAAAAAGCTGGGTGACGATTGATTCTGACTTAATGCTCATGATATTCTCCTTTTTGGTTTTAGTTGAATCTTCCCATTGTGAGGAAGTTTTTTTCTGATTGCGCTGTTTTATCGTAATCTGGCTCAGGCGGCTCAGGCATGTCTCGCTCAATGGTCTTTAACCACTCATCATACCCATTATCTATAGGCATGGTTGTTTGCAAATTTGGCTCTGGAACAAAACAAGACGTCATTCTGCCAGTATACACTCCATTCTTGTAAACCTCTGTTTCATAAATCCAGCCACCGGGAACACGAATTACAATCCTGCGATTAAATACATACTCTTCATGTATTTTCATCTCCAATAATTCTTTAATTGTCATCTTTTTCTCCTTCTATTTGTTGATAGTTATTCTGCCATAAACTCTTTAAGCTTCGGGAATACAAATGTGCCGTCCACAGAGTTTGTTAGGTTCAAATCACGAATAACGCTAAGCGGAATAAAATACGCAAGATAAGGAATAAATCCAACCGTAATGTCTATTTGATTGTGACCAAACCTATGCTTAGCTATCAGTATTTTGCTTATAAAATACGATGACGCAGCCTCTGTGCCTAACATAATTTTCTTAATGCCAACTGACCATTCACGATAAACAAAAATAACATGAGTGGCATCTTGCTTCAGAGCCGACGAGCCAAATAGCCTGTCAAGATTAGGCTTATGAATTACTGCGCCATTCTTGTCACTCACTGGTTTATTTAGCTGTGATAATGCTATTGTATGCGTTTCAAGGCGCATGGCAAGCTTTTTGAGGAATCTTGACACTGCTCTGTAAACTTCATCTTCACGCCTGTTTCTTCCACCATCCTTGACATCCTCAACAAGTTGCAAATAGTCTATCACAATCAAGTCTATACTGCCGTATGTTGAGTATACCATATTGCTTTTGGAGTTGATGTCACGCAATGTGGACACATTTGAGTCAACCATGAAGTTTGGTGCGACCGTAGATAGTTGACACTTGAACTTATTTAGCATTGTTATTTTCTCGGCTGGCGTCAATTCAGTCATAAACTTCTGGACTGTTATATTATTCTCAATACAGCAAAGCTTGGTGAGCAATTCATCTTCCGTCATTTCAAGCGAGAAAAACAGTATGCGTCTATGCTCCCAAATTTCTTTGCCATTATCATCTAATCGTGGTCTGCCTGTATCAAGGTCAATTACTTTCTTTCTTTGTTTGGCTATGTTCCAAGCAATTTGCAGGGATAAGCTTGTTTTTCCGTGACCAGTATCTCCGGCGATTATTGTTTGATTGCCCGGAGCAAGCCAAACATATTTATCAATCATTGGAATATTGGCATGAATTATTGTCTGGTCACCGTCAACGCTGGACTTGTTTTTCTCAATCATGGTATCAGTAACATCCAGCAATGTGCGTGGCTGTTTTCTGTCTTTTGCAGAAAAGAACTCGGAGTATTTATTTATGATAGATTGTAACTGACCAGCTGTTGCTTTACCATCTTTTGCCATGTTTACAATATCAATCCCCATACAATAATATTTCTCAACTTGGAACTTGTCTAATATTATATCCATGTAAGACTGAATGTGTGAGGGATTCTCATTATTGCGATACTTTTTTATGTTTGCTATCTCTTCACGATGCTTACCTGTTCTGGGGTCAAGCAAATCTAATGCTATCTGACCTGTGCTGTCTCGTGTGACTAACATTGAGTTCTCTACAGTAATATCGGTAATATTGTGGTTATTTTTCCATAACCATTTCATGCATCTCCACATCATTTTATACCTAAGTTCAGTGAAGTGCATCTCTTCCATATATCTGTTTGCAATGTCAAAGGCAGATTCGCCATGATTAAGTATTATTGACAGGATTGCTCGTTGAGCCTGAGTGTAAGAATTTATCATGTTTTCCTCATTCGACAACAATCACGCCAAGCATCTCGTCTTCAGTTTCTTGATGAACCTCCGTGATTCCTGCCTGGCGTTCTGCTATCATTTTAGACTTTATTTTCTCGTAGAGTGTTATTCCATCTTGGCGAGGTATCGCTACAGTATTGATTGATGTATTTAATATTCCTGACCAGAACTTGTCTGTAATTGAGTATGCAAGAACCTCAATAATTGTCTCGATATCTTCACCATTTCTCATCAACCTCCTAATTTGATTGCGAGCGGCATCAGGTTTTGCTTTTATTGCTATTATCTGACTCGTATTTACGCCTGTCTTGAGCTTTTCATCGGTAAACCAATCAATAACCAGCTTTGATATTATCATCTTATCTTTCTCTACGCAATAGCTTGAAAGGCTTTCCATCAGCGCAGACATTGATTCTCTGATATCCGTTCCAGCGTTATTGTCATGTTCAATTACCAGCATGTGACGTCCCAAAGAGCCGGCAACAACGGACAGGATTCTGTATGGAACGCCATCAATAATTAGTCGTGTGCCCTCTTTCATTATTTTAACTCGCTTGGCAATGATTTGTAGAAATTACAGAAGCTATTTACTGGGCAATACGAAATACAGCGAGTGGGTTTTGCTGTCCTTTTCTCTATGTTGAACATTGCTGATGCTTTTTTGTATGCATTGGCAGCATCCTTGCCGCTCTGTATTTCTTTTTCAGCTATTTTTTGAATTTCTACATCAACCATTGACTTTGCGGCGGCATAAGAATACTCAACCTTGCTTGCCCGCTTATTGCCTTTTTTCATTACAGCATAGGAGTCTTTACCTTGCCAGCGGTCTTTTGGCTCACATATTGGAATGTCGTCGTCAGAATAGTTAGTATATTTCTCAATTTCTGCAATCTTATTTTCAATCATCTGCTCTACAACATCCAGTCCAAGCAAAGGTATTTCTATTACTTCTACTGGATTGGGATAATTTCTTTCTCTGCTGGCGTTAGTTTTTGAATAGTCACGAAAGATGGCGACCGTTTGAAGTCGGTTAACTTCATATCCGGCATTTTCAAGAAACAGTCTATACATATTCAATTGTTTTGTCCACTCTTCTATTTTACTTCCAGTTCTATTTCTATATATCCAAGACCAGATTGGAGTGAGCTTATAGTCCGTAATGCATTTGTTTTTTGAAGAGTAGTGGTCGGTGCCGCCGCTGATTATCTTTCCAGATTTTGTTACATACTTAAACCTTTTCTCTACAAAATCGTATTCATCGTTGATTGACCGCACAAGGTCTATAATGTGTTTTCCATTATTGTCGTTTACCACTATGCTTCTAAACAAGGCTTTAATGTCTTCATCTGAGGCATTTTTAAGTTTTTCTGCTTTCTGGGCAAAGTCTCTCATCCTGTATATCATTTGTTGTTTTGCCGAGTCAAGCACCGCCCGCTCCAAAACAAGGTGGACTGCGCTGCCAAGAAGTTTATAGATTGAGTCGATTACATCTTCCTCAACTTCGTGATAATGTCTTTTGTTTAGTAAGATTAGCTTTGTTGGGTTGAGAATTTCTGTGACAGAATAATCTCTTTTCTCACTTTCTCCTGAATACCAGTGACCTTTGCTAATGGCATCAACCAGCATTTGAGGAACGGAGTACTTGTTCGTAAGTTTCATGTTTTATCCTCCTGTTTCTCCTTCTTTCATTGCCTCATCAAAGACCCTCTCAAACAATGATTCCTCCATATAAAAAAATCTGGATTGCTTATCCTTTTTAGGCATATTGAATATGCGATTGAATGACTCTTCTGTGATTACAATGTATCGACCTGTGCGATATGGACTTGAAACACCTTCCTGTCCGTCTTGTACCTCAACTATCATAATGCCAATTTCCATGTTATGCTTACATGTGTCACATGGTTCATCTGAAAATACCGCATCCTTTGCGCCAATATCATCTACACTTTTCCCGCCAAGAGCAACACCCATTGGCTCGCCACAATATCCACAAAGAGACATTGCCACTCCGAGCTTGGGCTGACCATTGCTGTCTTTGAATAACTTAATACTCACATCATACTCCTTGTGAATTGAATTCTATAAATTTTCGTGAGCCTATCATATCGGCTGTGTGAACTATTATTTGGTATAGACTAAACCCACGAGTCCACTCTTTCGTGAAAGAACCATTGTGTGCTTGAATGCAGTCAAGAATTATTTGATACCAGAGAGGTTCTTCATCAAGAAAAAACCCTGATTCTTCCATGATTCTGTCAATTTCCTTAACCGCCAGAAGCCCATGATGCTTGACAGACCATTTAGATGTGCCATTATACTTCCAGCCATCATGAAGAAGGCAGGCGGATAGCACAATATCTGAATTGACATCATACATTTTTGTATCCAGCATTGTTTTAGCTATCCAGAACATGAGCTTGGTATGCTCTACAAGTCCACCCGCACCTGCTGATGTCTTAGAATGATACTTCCCCGTTGACGAGGCAGGCTTATACCAAAACTCTTGTGGAAAATTATTAATAACCTTTTCCGTAAATGACAGTATCTCCGTGTCTTTGATTAAGGATAATTCCTTTGCAAATATATTCATTTTTTCTCCTATAACTGTATTTCTCTTTGTCCATAAGCAATTAATCTTGATTGCCATCTTCCCTTGCAATTATCCGCAAACTCTCTTGCTGGCGTGCCTATGTAAATCGGGAATGATAGATTGTTGTGTGAATATTTATCCCAACACTGCACAGGAATAGCTAATTGTCTTTCTTTCCCAAATGTTACAAACATATTAAGCTTTGAGCGAAGGGATTGGATTGTGGAAAATGATACCACATACCTTTCTTTTTTATCTGTATCAATAACAAACTTTTCTGCACCACAATTTACTACATTGATATTAAGACACCATGATTCCAGTACTCTATAAAAATGTCTTTCATGGTTTCGCCTCATGAAAAGTGTTTTCTCCTTAAGTTTGCCAATTGTTTTACCGTTAACTTTAACGGATTCATTCTCTATGGTTATCATAGGTTCTCCTTTCGCTCGGTGAAGCGGGGCAGGGAGAGGAGGATAAAAAACCTGCCCCGCACCGAGTCGCACATTAGATTAGATTAGGTCTGAGTCTTGAATCTGCTCTGAGTTACCCTCAAAGCTTGACTCAAATAAGTTATGGTCGAAGCTCATCCCAACTTTTTTCAGGTTTTTCTTAAGCAGCTTGATGCGCAAATTATCCCACGCATTGCCTGAGAGCTGAACAGCCTTATGGTCTTTGCTCATGATTTTGTCAAGAGCTTCCTGTACTGCTTTAGGTTCCTCTAAGTTATCATCCAGCATTTCAGCAAATGATTTCTCTGTCTCGGGTTGATAGAACAAGACAAAGTCAAACACGGGCTGTGTTTCTTTCTCGTAATTTGGCATCCAGATTGTAGTGGCTTGGGCTTTGGCATTCTCGTAGCCAACGGGGTCGGATTGCTTATTTGGAATTGGATAGCCTGTGTAGCCATTGATGCCATAGCTGTCTGGGTATTTCTGGTAGAAGTTGAGGACTACGCCAACCTGCTTACCAATCAGGTCAACATAACTTGGCACTTCAATCTCACGCTCCACGAATTGTCCATCAACAAATTCACCATCTTTAATTTTTGTGGTTCCAATGGTATCTCTTGCACCGGTTATGCCAAACAGTGTTCTGAGTTTGCTGGCATAAAAGCCCTCATCGCCATTTGCGGCACGGATATGTTTTGCGTCCTGACGATATACCTTACCGTTTGGCATCTGGAAGGCGAGGGTAATAAACACAGAGCCATTCTTAGATTGGGATAAGGATGCTTGGGTAACTGTTACTACATATTTGCCAGAAACACCACCAGATGGCGCATCTGCTTTGGCAGCTGAATCGATGTTTTCCTGTGATGTCATATCCATGCTCGGAAGGTTGCGGAAGTCGTTGATGTTGTTATTAGTCATTTTGTTCTCCTTTTTTTATTGTTATTTTAGTACTGTCTTTTGGGTTTTGGTGGTTGTATTGACGCCATCAACACGGTAAGAAATCATGTATGGCACATCAAACTTTGAATCGATGGAACGAATCCACTCTCGACATTCTTTCTCTGAGGACATCATGTCTGCCTCAATCTCGTTTGTGGTGGTGTTTGTTACATAATACACTCGGTTGCGCCAGTTCTTGGTCTTGACTCGCTCAATGTTTGGCACTGTTACATCTTGGTCTTGGGTCTTGGGATTGTCTTGTTCTTCGTACATTTCTACTCCTCGAATAGATATTTAATACTTGTTGATTTTCCGCTCCCGCTCTTGCCACAGACCAGAATTGGTGAGGGCATAAAGTCGGGGTTATTTGCCATATCGTAGTAATCGTAAATAGCGCCAAGCACCAGAGACATATCATTCTGAATATACCTCTCTGCAAACATACCATCGGGCGACTTGGCGGTATTTCTGCCATCGGTATTTGTGCAGAATTGATAAGCCTCTGTACCCTGCTTGAGCGGGTTGAAGTGTGTATGCAGAACAATGGTAAAGAAAGACTCTATCTTTCCTTCCAGCTTCTTGCCATCAACCTTGACGACTATTCTGTCAATCGAATCGCTGTCACGGACAATTTCATCAAGAGCGGTGAATACAATGAACCTGCCTTTGGATTGCCAAGTCATTAGCAACTGCTCAAGAATATCAGAATACTCTCGCCAGTAATCATATCCCGTGACTTTGTTTCGTTTCAGGAACTCTGATAACAAGTATAGTATTCTGGTGAAAGAGTCAACAACTACAATCTTGACTGGATTGTAATAGTCTGCCTTATCCTGCTCATTGGGCTTGAAGTCAAGCAGTCCTGAGCCTGCTTTCATCACCGCTTCAAACTGCTTCCACGAGGATATTGTCTTAATCTTACATCTCGCCGCCTGTCGAAACGGCAGGGTTTTGCGCTCAGTGTCAATGAACAATATCTCGCTTAAGGGCGCAGTTATCCTTTTGCTTTCGGGATGGTATTTCGTAAAGCCTCCTTTTTGTTTTGAATTATAGCTTGTTTGAGAGCATACATCATATCGCCAAAGCCGGTTGATACTCCCTTCTCATAATACAGGAAAGACTCGTTGCCATGCTGTATTGTTATAGTTTCGATATCGTTAAAGCCCCGTGCCACAATCGTTAATGTGTCGCCAATTTTAGCATTGACCGCATCAAATAAATCGTTCTCCATTGCCACCGTAATTTCATTGACTGAAATCCATTCAAAGGTTAAATTTTGATAGAATTCCAGTGTGGCAAACTTTAGACCGCTGTGATTGATGGCGTTTCTGTAATCCTCTGCACACAAATGCCTGAAAAACCTGAACGCACTATGCTCCCAGTTTTGTAACATCAAATCCTTTTTTGTGTCTATCCCAATTGATTTTAAGATTGACATGAAAGGTTTGCTGTCTTTTTCTGAGAGTAATAACTTGACCATTTCAAGCATGACGCAGGACTCTTTGTTTTCAAATAGGTTCATGGTGGTTTGCTCAATTAACCAATCCCATTCATCATCGGTTAATCCACTTGGTCGCCTGATACATGACTCAGGCATATTGTGTTTCAGACTTAGGTTTTGCACATTATTCACTCCTTTACCCTGAATAGACTCGTGCTGTTTAGTCTTGTTAGGGATTTTGTTTTTGTTTTTCTTGGCAAATATTCTCATTTTCAGTATCCTTTTTCTATAGTTTCTGTGGTCATGTTGCCGTATACCTGCATCTTTGTCAATAACAATCTTCTGTGTCTTTTAACTCCCTCAACTCCTTTATTTGCATAGAAATAAACCCATTGTTAATATTCTCACAAACTTCTGCCAATACTCGCTGGTGCATATCGTTTGCAAGGTTGTCAATATTTGCCATATTTTCTTTTGTCATCAAAAGTCCAGCTTGATAAGGTAATTCAAGCGAAACATCAGCGTCAATATATTCACCGTCTTGAGCGGCAACAAATGTCATTGTCTCATAGTGCCTGTGTGCGCCTATTTGCATAAGCTCACCTCGCAGATACATACAGCCGACAGTGGATACAATTACAGAGATACCTTGCTCCTTATCCACAAGCAAAGTGTTTCTACGAAAACGACACTGGCTCGAGGCACAAAAATGCCCTGCCCAACCACGCTCAATAATTTCAATCATTTCTTCTCCTTTATCTCCTCTGATATAATTTTAAGCTCTATGAGTATATGCACCGCTATTGTCGCAATGGCAGAGCAAAAACAGAGCGCCATCTTGACATAGCTATCCCCTGCGAGCCAATAAACCCCTGCAATTAACGGTGTGACAATTGTTATTATTTGTAATAATAGCCAGAACATAATTTGCTCCTTAATGTCTTATGTCATTGAGAAGGTTTGCACAGAACTGAACGATTGGGCGACCATTCCTGTCCTCAAGCATAGAGTCAAGAATGTGCATAATTGGTTCCGCATCTTTCTCATAAATGTTTAGAATACTCTTTGTGAGGCGCAACATATCCTTTTCATCATAGTGCTTGACCGTTCTTCTTACACAGCTATTCCAATTCCTCATAAAATCAGTCAAGGATTCTGTGCTGAAAACCATAACAGATTCATCTCTCTCTGTGTCCAGCATTCCGTTTAGCAACCCAAGAATAACTCCTGGATTATCCCATCGCATGGATGTAACTTTCTTAACGAAGTCAAGTATCTTTATAAGCTCATCCATTCTCATTGTTAATTCTTGTTCAGTCATTTCTCCTCCTTGTTAAACATTTCTTTTATTGATGCAAGTGAAAATTGAGCATGACAGTTATCACAATAGATTTCAAAATTATCAACCACATCTCCAATGATGCTTGGTCTATCACGGTCAAGTAATAAGTCACCATCATCATCCAAGCCAATTACATTAAGCTGAATCCATTGGAATGGTTTTTCACCTATTAGCTTATGACCACCGCAATGTGGACAAGTGAAATTAATCTTTTTCATGATTACACCTCATCAAAATCACAGTCACAAAGATTTATCACAGGAATTCCATGTTCTTTAGCAATATTAAGGAAATCTTCCGTTGATACATAATTCCAGCATTTTGAACTTGTATTGATATACATTTCTTTGGGAAGAAAGTTTTTAGCAAAAAAGTCCCAAATCTTGACATCATCATACAAATCAAATCTAATAATTGGCATATTTTTTGGACATCCATCAAATACATCTTTTGAAGAACCAGTTTTTGTAACACCATCACAAATTCCGTTAGATTCATAATTTACAGTCCATTGAATACGATATAATGAGACTGAGCCAAATAAGGGTTTTTCTTTTTTCATGATTAATAATCCTCACTCCTCACTTAACACCTGATATGATAAAACTTCAGTAAGCATGGTTAGGTTTGTCTCGCTTTTTTCTGTTATCTCAAAGCCGATGATGTCACCACGCTTATTGAAAATTCGAATCTTGCTGGCTTTCGTGGCATAGTCGCATCTGGATGTTATGCCAAACTTATAATCTCCTCTCACTTCTAATCTGTATACCTCGAAATAGGTTCCAGTGACCTTGCGGATGGTTCCCGGAATACCAATGAGTTTATTTCTAATTTGACAAAGCTCAGCCAGTAGGTTGTCCTTACCTTTCTTTACGCTTGTGTGAGTGTGCCTAACGAGAACAACCTTTCTGCCGAGCAGGGACTCAAGTTTTTGCCTTTTAGTCATAACTCAGTCCTCTATTGGCAGGCAGATAATCGGGGGTT
>JAVEPM010000285.1:0-2551 GCA_034008115.1 Methanolobus sp. | reverse complement strand
CAAGATTCTGGTAAATTGAGACCAAAGGTGATTGAGAAGATACTTAAGCATAAACCAGAATTAGTTGTATGTGAATCTAATCATGGCGGACAAGAGTTCTTTGAGAGAATTGAGGATGAGGCTGGCTCAAAGTTTGAGGAAATTGGAATTGAGTTCTTGTCGCAATACACAACAACAAACAAGGAAATCAGAATACTTGTTAGGGTTGGAGAAATAAAAGAAACATGTTATTTCCTTGAAAGAGATAGCCAAAGCGATGAATACAGGAAGTTTTTTGACCAGCTAACTGCTTATGGCAAAATGAGAAAGCAACATGACGATGCACCAGACTCACTTGCAGGATTACTTGGTTGCCTAAGTGAGGCTGGAGAGATTCAAATAGAATATTTTAGTTCAGATAAAAAAACACTTGACAATAATTTCACTATTGGTTATGATGTCCCCATTGACAACCAAGATGAAGAAGGTTGTGATGTTTTTATTGCATAAGAGGAAAAATGACAAAAGACATTAAGATTGTTGGCGAGAAGGAAAACTTTGATATTGAGTCTGAGTTTTCTGGTGCAAGTCAAATTATTACACTGAGCAAGAGAATTGGCATTCCATTAAGTAACTACAAGACAGCCAATAGGAATACTGTGCTTGCCAATGGATGTGTGCCCCCTCCATACAATCCAAGAGATATTATTTCCTATAAGAAACTTGATTCAACATATCAAGCTTGCCTTGAAGTAAAGGCAAACACCATTGTTGGTCTTGGTTATGAAATTAGAAGTAATAAATTGACCAACAAATCCCAATTGGTTAAGTTGCTTGAACAACCAAATAGTCACATTGGGGAAACGTTTACGGCAATGATGAAGGCAGTGTTTATTGACCTTGATACATTCTACAATGGATACATTGAGTTTATCAGATATGGCAAAACAAGAGCACTGTATTATGCTCCCGCAAAAGATATCTATGTTAAGCCAAAATTTATCAATGGTAATGCTACAAGGGAAATAGATAAATACTACAGAATTGAGGGATGGGGTATAACTGGTGAATATTTGCCATACCCTGCTGATGGGAAAACAAAGGATGGCGTTAGTTATCTTTTGCACTTTAAGAGAAATTCACAAGACAATATTTACTATGGCTCGCCAGATTACTCCCATCTACATGATTTAATAAAGCAGTCATATTTGTCTGACCAATACAATATTAACTTTTTCTCTAATGGTGGGCAACCATCATGGGCAGTTCTCGTTACTGGTGGGAAACTTTCAAAGCGAGGACAAGAAGCAATCCAAGAGTATTTGAATAATGATATGAAGGGAGTGGCAAATGCACACAAAATGTTGTTCTTGTCATTCCAGAGTGAAAAAGCTCAAGTTAAGTTGGTTCCTCTTTCAAAGTCTATTGATGAACAATTTATAACGCTGAACGAAAAGGTAAGATTCCAGATTACATTGAAATGCCATGTTATGCCAAAAATGGTTGGTATTTCTCAGGGTGGCAACTTTGGTGGTGGCTCTGCTGGCGTTGCTGATATGCAAACGTACATTGAAACAGTGTCAAGACCCGAACAACAGTATATTGAAGATGTGCTCAATCAGTTCTTTTCCTTGGAATTTGGCGTAAACCCAGAACTTGTCTTTAATTCTATGGATATATCAAACGAGAAAGACGATGCCATTATCGCCAACCTTTATTGGAATATGGTGGATGAGCATGGGAATAGAGTGCTTGATGTGAACGAGATTAGGACAAGATATCTACATCTAAAGCCAATAGACTTGGTGCATACAAGTGAAAATGAGGAAGAACTTGACGATACTATGAGCGTTAATGCTCAAGGCAGACCACGCAGCTCAAGTGGAAACATGGATGCTGGTGAGCGTGGCGATATAAATAATTTGAATCCAGAAAAAAACAAGAGGTAAGTATGAAAGTGCTGAGAAAAGGTATTACAGAGCTTAAGGATGTAACCATTACTCATGTTTCGTATGTAAAGCGTGGAGCCAATAAGAAAACATTTCTGCTTGCAAAGTCTGAAGCTGGTGAACCAGATGTTGAATTTGATGTCAAGGTTCTGATGAAAGATGATGCAGAGAAAAGATTGCTCTATGGTGTTGTGTATGAGCCTGGTGCAGTCGATGCTCATGGCGACACAATGAACGCAGAAGAAATTGAGAAAATGGCACATGAGTTTATGGCTCACTACCGTGCAATTGACAAAGAACATAATCTAATCGCTGGAGCAGGAAGCGTTGTTGAAAGCTACATCGTTCCCGCAGACTCCATCATTGGCAACACGACAGTTAAAGCTGGTTCGTGGATGCTTGTAACTAAGGCAAGTCAGGAAATTTGGGATGATTATTTGAATGGAGAAATTACTGGATACTCAATGTATGGTATCGCCAGACAATCCATTGCAAAAACGGAGCCAGAAACACCTGATGTTGGATGGATACAAAAGATGATGGAAAAGGCTGGAATCATTAAGGGCTTTCAGGAAACACTTGATAGTGAAATTGAGAGAATCAAAACAAGTCCAACGTTTATT
>JAVEPM010000284.1:0-2597 GCA_034008115.1 Methanolobus sp. | reverse complement strand
CCAATCTTGCTGACAAACAAGTATCAATCATTAGAAGATGCAAAAGAAATTTTAGGAGACGTTGCAAACATAAGCAGACTATTCATAGAATTTCAGGAACATCTTTACAAACAGAAAGTTGCATAATGACTGGAATAATGAAACATACAGCCCACGCTTCACAGCCACACACATTGCCAAGTCGCTCAAAAAGCCAACCGCACAACCAAAACTTGTCAAAGAGTGTGTCTGTCCCAACGCACGGCAGACAGGAAAGTGCAGCAAATTTTAAAGACAATAAGACGGACGAAAATGAACGCCAGTGCACAACATCGTATATAAAACATTTGGCAGTCAGTGGGTTATCGAAGGTTTCAGCTCGTATCAAAAGTAGTTGTAACTTGACAGGAAAGTGCTTCGAAATGCCAAACGTTTCATATACGTAACCGTTAGCGTTCATTGTAAGGACAGAAAACCGATACTTTAATTTAATATCATTGAAATGGAATCAAATTTAATTTTAGGAGCATTAATTGCCATTACTTCAGGAGTTATTGTCCAAATAGTTAATTCATATCTTGACATCAAAAAGGACAAGAGAAAATTCATCTTTGAGAAAATTGAAGATATTATTAATTCAATAAGCTCAATAAATGAAGGATTACAACAAGATGCGGCAACAACATTTGGGGTTGGACCGCCAAATGGAAGCTTGAAAGAATTATCACTTGAATTAATTAAAATAAAATGTATTGTAAAAGTTTACCACCCAGATTTGGAGAAAAATATTGATAGTTTTGATGAAAGTATGAAACAATATTTTACTGCAAAACGAGAATTTATTAATTCACAAAGACAAGGTGCGATAAAAGTTCAACTAGACCAGAAATTTGAAGTTATTAAAGAAAAATTTGAAATGTGTACAAAGGAAATTGAATCATTTATTGATGCCTTAACTAAATATGCAAGACTTTAACGAAGATAACAACGAAACGCTAACAGGCGGTATATTTTATTGCCGAGATAGTGCGGGTTTCAGCGTTTCTGCATCTAATAAACTTTCGTGTAACTTGACAATGAAGTGCTTCGAAATCGGCAACAAAAACATACCGCCAAACCGTTAGGTGGCATTAAAGAAAACCGATGAGAGTAATAGCATCAATTATTTTAATATTTATTTTTTCAAAGACAATCTATAGTCAAGAGATTGAATTTGGAAAATATCGGCTATGTTATGACATGTATTGGAGATGTCACTTTCAGAATCTTATAGAATTAAAGACTGACAGCACATATGAATTCATTTACTTAGACGATACACAAATGAAAAAGACCGAAGGAACTTGGAAAATAGATTCAAGTTTTGTGGTGTTGACTCCTTCTTTTATTCCTGAT
This sequence comes from Methanolobus sp., assembly GCA_034008115.1. Classification (GTDB taxonomy): domain Archaea; phylum Halobacteriota; class Methanosarcinia; order Methanosarcinales; family Methanosarcinaceae; genus Methanolobus. The sequence continues at coordinate 1,223 of JAVEPM010000284.1, read as the reverse complement.
ACAATTCAAATTACGGACGTGTTTGAATCTTCAAATAAAAAGTTCAAAATGAATGTAATTAGTATGAGTGAATCATTTAAAGGAATTCCAAAACTTGAAGTTAGTGTTTTTCAAAATGGAGAAAAGAAGATTATAGAAACTGACTCGATAGTTGAAATTCAGTATAAAGGGAAAGTTATTGATAGTTTGACTTTTTCTCTAAAAGGACGAGAATTAAAAGTAATTCCAAATAAAAAAGTCACTCCTTCAATAATAAGAATTACAGTAGATACAGATTTTAAAGATTTAGTTTTTCAGCAACTTGGAATAAACAAAATAATGATTCGAAATGGAAAAATGCTGATAAGATACAGGGACGGTGAAAATGGAGAATTAAAAACTGAATACTTTGAAAAAATAGAATAACGCCACCTAACAAAAGCTATACCCAATAAGGGTTTTAGTGGTAAATTGAACAACAACGCAAGTAATGAAAATTAGTAATAAATTATAACGGAAGTGCTTTGAAATCCCTTACTGGGCATAGCCAAAACGTTAGCCACAATTATAACGAACTGACAGACAATGGATATACTTAATTTAATAGTTGGATTATTCATGATTGGTATTGGATTTTTAGTTAAATCCGCACCTGATTTGATTGCTGGATACAACACTATGTCCCAAGACGAGAAGAAAAGTGTGGACATTAAAGGTTTATCGACTTTTATGCGTAATGGATTAATCACGATAGGATTATCAATTTTAATCGGATATTATTTATTCAAATGGATTGGTTTTACAATGATTGCCAACTTAATGATACTGATAGTGACTTTAGTTGGGGTAACTATTCTGGTCATAAAAGCTCAAAAATTTGACAAAAACAAGACAAAGAGAACTAAATTGACATATATTATTCTTGGATTGGTATTTTTATTCGTGATAGGGATAATAACATATGGATTTATTCCGTCAAAGGTAACTTATCTTGATGACTCGATTAGATTTACTGGGATGTATGGATTAGAAATAAGTATTAGTGAGATTGAAAATGTTGTACTTTCTGACGAATTGCCGACAATAAAATTACGGACTAATGGATTTAGTTTTGGAAGTATAAAGAAAGGATTTTTTAACCTTGATAAATTTGGTAAAAGCAGACTATTAATTCATTCTGATTTAGCACCATATTTAATACTGACGAAAAATAATGAAGAGAAAGTAATCATCAATTTCAAGGC
>JAVEPM010000283.1:0-2601 GCA_034008115.1 Methanolobus sp. | reverse complement strand
TGTCAATAACAAGTTCACCCTCGTGCACAATGCCAGCAGGTCTGTACCCGGTTTCATCTGGTGAGCCATATCCAGAACCAGTTAGACCGCCTTTTGCAAACTTTTGTTTCTGAATCATTGCAATTTGTGCGGCAAATATCCCAGACAACATTGCCGCAAGAACTGGCCCAGTTGCAAGACCCAGAAAGCCTTTTGATAGTTCAGAAGACCACAATCCAATTAGACCTTTTGAGTAGTCAATTGTCGCCTCAAATATTGCTTGCTTTTTCTTTCTCTTAGCCATTTCTTGGTCAAGTTTCTCTTGGAGTACTCTTTGTTTCTCGGCATATCTTTCTTCAATTGCAGCCTTTTGCTCTTCAGACATATTTGTATTTGCAAGCATTCTTGATTTCTGAATGTTCATCTCGTCAAGTTTCTGTTGGTGTTGCTTTTGAAGTTTCTCAATCTCCCAGTTCCAATAGAAAGACCATATATCTTGGAGTGCTGATACAGTTTTCTTGGCTACATCAATCGTGGCGTCTCCAGCAGTCCCGTAATCAGCAACCCCCAAAACACCCTTCCAGTCAAATCCTTCTGTTGCAACATCATTACCACGCAGTTTCTCGATTTCCCTGTCAGTCAATGGCTTACCAGTGGTCTTTGCCTCAGCTACAATCTTGTCTATGATTTCGTTAATTTGCTGCTTTGTGGCATTTGGGGTATCTTCAAGTGCTTTCTTGAGTGTTTCCTCTGCAATTTTGTATACATCACTCGGCTCAAAAATATCAAACATAATATTGAGTGAATCCCTAAAGCCATTTAACATTATTTCTTTTAGCAATGATGCGGCGGCACTTAACTCTTCTTGGTCTTGGTCAACAAGAGACTCAATTAGCTTGTCAACATCTTCAAGTGTTTCTGGTTTTGGGATTCCAAGAGTTCTAAACACAATATTTGCATACTCTTCTGGGGTAAAGACATCCTTATATCCAGCAAGCAATTTATAAACATTTTCAACGGCAGCTTTTTTCAATTCCCTTATTGTGTTCTCAACATCTTCAGGTTTTGCCCCAGTCCTTGACACAATCTCATCAACGGATAGTTCTGATATGCCTTGTATGGCTTCATTGTATGATTCAAAAGCATTGTTTGCAAGTTCCATATACTTGTCGTAAGACTCAGTGTCGCCAGCTTTTCTAAATGATTTAGCTGATGCAAGGAACGTCGAAATAGCCTTGTCGCCTTCACTGATTAACTGTACAAATAAATCAATGTTACTCATATTTTCAATTTGTTTTAGCAATGCATCAGTTTCTTTTTTGTCTGTCACAATGCCTTTGTGTGATTTCATTTCATCACGAATATCCTGAACACGTTTCCTAATTGATTCACGAAGAGACTCAACATCTTTGTAAATTATTTCACCAAACATGCTTGACAGAATTGATGATGTCTGTGACAAGAATGACTTTTCACTTGGCTTACCTGTGTCAACTACTTCGTCTAAGTTAATATTTGATAATTGTTGGTCATATCCAAACTTCAATACCGATGTCATTACGCTTTGAGCATTTGTTAATGTTTCAAGTACATTTTCTATGTTCTCTATACTTTTCTTATCATCTGCATCCTCAATCATCTTGGAATAGTTCTTGAAGTATTTGTCATAACCCTTCATGTATCCTTCTGCGGCTTCAATAGCTGCACCAGCAAGACCTTTTCTAATTAATTCTTTTACTTTTTTAACGTCTTGTATAAAGTTTTGTTGAGCTTGGGCAAGAGCAAATTCTTCTATCATATCATCATATTGGGATGTACCATTACGCTGTTTTTCAATAATCATATTTGTATATTGCTTACTGTTTATGCGTGACGCAACTGGGCGTTCCCTTGCGGATGTTACGACATCAAGTGCAGCCAATTCTATATCTCTCGACGCACTTAACTTTTTTACTTCAGCCATTCTATTATTTAGAGCAGTTATTGCATTGGCTGCATTTAGTATAGAGTTACTTGTTTTCTTGAACTCAATTCCAGACTCAGCCATTACCTTGGTTACGTTGCCCCACAATTTATTCATTCTTTCTATTTCTTGATTGCTTTTGTTTTGTTTCTTTGCCAGTTGTTCATAGGCGTTTGCCATCTTGATAACGCTTGATATTTTTGACATCTCTGCATTAAGTTTTTCAACTTCAGCATTTGTTTCAATTATTTCAGTTTTTGTTTCATTAATGCCAAACGCTACATCAAGTGCTTTATCCTTAGCCTTTTTTGCAATGCTTGCAAACGCAAACCCCAGTGCAACAATTGCTTCAATAACCAAACTGATGCCAAGTGTTACCTTAGCCCACATGGTTGTCATTGTTGCAGACAAAACTTTTGCCTCAGCACCCATGCCCTTCATTTTTAGTATTGCGACATTCATAGCCACATACAGAGCCTTCATTCCTGTAATAGCACCATGAATTATTCTGCTTAGACCCATTACACCAAGCCTAACGCCAAGCAAGGTTACAGATGCAATTAGTATAGTTGTATTCTTTGCCAGCAGGTCAATGGTTTTTCTAAGCGTATCAAATACACCTATTATTTTGTCGTTGTTTCCAGAAGTAAAAGACATAA
>JAVEPM010000282.1:0-2602 GCA_034008115.1 Methanolobus sp. | reverse complement strand
ATCTAGGCAAAAGGGTAAATTTACTCGGCGAATGGTAATATTTGATGAAGCATCTATGGTCAAAGCACATGATACTTTAAGATTTGAGCTGCTAAAAAAGATGCAACCATTCTTTACAGATTATAGATTAGCATTATCTGCTACACCTTCACCAAATGGGTTACATGAACTATGGGCTCAATATTATTTATTAGACAGAGGTAAACGATTAGGCAAGAATATTACTGCTTTTAGAAACAAATACTGTACTAGCTTTTCCTATCCAGATATGCCTATTACAGTTTATAAAGTGGATCCACGATTCGAAAAGGAGGTATATGAAGCTATAGCGCCAATAACTTTTAGACTTGCTGCTGAAGACTATTTAAAGCTTCCTGAAATCACGTATAATGAGATAAAATTAGAAATGCCTACTTCACTATATAAGAAGTATAAAGAACTCGAAACAGAGTTCTTTATAGAGCTAGAAACAGCTAATGTAGTAGCTTTTTCGGCTACTTCGCTTAGTATGAAATTAAGGCAATTTATTCAAGGCTTTTTATATATTGATGATAAGGGAAACTTTGAAAAGATCAATCAAGTAAAATTAAATACACTTAAGGAGCTAATGGATACTGCAGCAGGTAATCCTATATTATGTGCTATTCAGTTTAAAGCTGAATTAGCCATGATAAAGGAACTGTATCCAAATACACCGGTAATTGCAGGAGGTACTCCGACCAAAGATAGTATAAAATACATTAATAAATGGAATGAAGGAAAAATACCTTTATTACTATGTCATCCTGCTAGTTTAGGTCATGGAGTTAATCTTCAAACTGGCGGCCATATAGTATTATGGTATGGATTACCCTGGAGCCTTGAGCACTACTTACAACTAAATGGTAGACTGTTTAGGCAAGGTCAACAGAAACATGTAATTGTACATCATTTAATAATGAATAAAACAATTGATTTAGCGGTAATAAAAGCTTTAAAGAATAAAGCGGCTAGTATGACTGCTTTATTAAAATACTTACGAGATTATAGGAGGAATAGCAATGCTTGAAATGACTATTAAACATAATGGTGAATTACGTACTCGTGTTATTGTTCAGGGCTATGCTGAATATAGATTCGGCTTTCATGTTACTCGAGTAAAAGACGGATTATATAGTTCAATTTATGAAGAACGTATATTTGAAGGGTGTACTTCAGAAGACCAAGCTTTTAGCTTATATGGTTCGTCTATAACATCCCATCATGCGGATAAGCAAAATGGTTAAGGTCATCTAGAATACGTTCAGCGCCACCTAATATATCCCAAAAATCATGGTAACGATAATAAGGTTGGTCTGCTGTAATATAACGCAAATCATGGTCATAAAGAATTATATCCACAGCTAATCCCAGTCTGTGCAATGAGTTTTTATGGCCATGAGTTGTTTCTCGTTCACAAATTTTACAAAAAGTCGGTTCTCTTTTTATTTCGTTAAAACAGTGATAATAAAATCCATCTGCTTGAATATGTGCCGATAATAAACATACCATTCTAGTAAATTCAATTCGTTTCTGACTTAGTTTCATTTTTTCTTTTTCTTTCGTTTATCTATTTTAGCCAAAGTACCATAAACATAGGCATCTTTTCTTTTACCCTTAAGCCCTTTTTTATTAGCAGTTCGTGTTAGCTGCCGATGAATCTTTTTTGGCATTTTAATTTACCTGTTTCTTTATGTCCTTTACATCAACTGATATTTCATTAAGTTTAGCATTTATATATCCTATTTGAGTTTGCATAATAGACAAGTTATTTTCAGCTCTATTTTGTCCCTGCTGACATTCATCATATCCTTTTAATAATGTCTGAATATGTTCTGAATTTCTTCTAATTGAAGCAGATAAGTCAGCAATAGATAAATCTTGTTGTTTTTGATATGTAAAGTAATTAATACCCATTACAATAATTAAACCAATAATAGCCGATACGCTTACAAGAGGTACAGATAATTTAGTAACGTCTATAAGACCGTTTCTTTTAAATGCCTGTGGTTCTTGTGGTTCTTTTTCAGTTACCATGTCAATCCTTAATAGTCAAGCGAGATACCCACTGTTTAGTCGGTATCAATTCTAGTTTATCAGGTGATACTTTCCAAGCAGGAATATCTGCAAGGAGAATTATACCCGCCTCTTTAGCTTTTTGAAATATTAATTCAGAACAGAACCATCTATTTGGTCTTTGAATACACATACGTATTCTAAAGCCGAATACACCTAAAAAATCATAGCCCTTACCAAGTTCTTGTTCTAAACCGTGATAGAAAGCTTTGGCTTGTTCTGGATTACAAGGTATTCTATATACATCAATAATAGTACCTTTTTGATGATTAGTATTCCAATGATTTCTTGTGACTCCTCTACGCCATGCTTCAATGACTTGATGAAACTCTCCGTCTATTGGAGGATAAAATGCCGCAGAATGCGATACATTTGACCAAGTAAATAATTGAATATATTTAGATAATAAACTATGACCAGTATATAAACCTATGTATATATGTGCCATTTTAATATATTAAGGTACAATATTGATGTTTACCATGGCGTTCATGTACGAGTACAGTTA
>JAVEPM010000281.1:0-2604 GCA_034008115.1 Methanolobus sp. | reverse complement strand
GGCAAAGCGGTATATTGTTACCCCACACGGTAAAGGAACTTCTATACTCGCTAAAAGCCTGGTCTATCGCACTCTTTAATCGTGATCTATTTTTAACGTTCTATTTTAAGTCGCTTTATTACATAAATAAGATACTGCGTGTTCTCATTTGGGTTCCAATCTTCGGCTCAATTATCTATTTACTGAAGCTTTACATTCATCGAGAAAAGCCGGAGAACGAGGATCAAGAGAGCAAGAAGCTAGTATGTTATAAAGCTTTCGAAGAAAAGTACCTAAACCCAGTTTATAACTACTTATTCTCATGGCGAATTTTCCTCAAATATGAGTCACGCATCTATAAAATCATCCTGGCAGTGATTTTACTTAATATCTATCGAATCACTGCGATAGGAGTAGATACTTTTTCCTGGTATATTTACCTTCTTAGAACGTTTAATCTAAGTAGTACAATTCCCCTTGTATTATCAGCTTTGATTGATGTTTTAACTATACTCATGACAAAGAATATCGTTATCATTGTGATGATATTACTATTTCTTAGACATAGGCTGCAGATAAAGAGAAGTACTGAAGCCGTAAGAAGACTACAAGCGTTTAACAAAGAGAAATCGAACAGCTTGCCTATCGTAACATTAATGAGTGGCCCTCCAGGAAGTGGCAAGACTCAAGTAGGCACCTCGATTGTTTTAGACATCGAAGAAGGACGTTTGCGTGGAGAAGCTTTGTCTATCATGAAAAAGCACTCTATGTACTTCCCAGGCTTTCCCTTTAGTCTTCTCGAGGATTATATTGCCCAAGGGGTAAAATCACGCCAATTCGTCAATCGAGCTCAACTGAAGAACGAACTAGAAAAAATGTTTTATGAGGATGAAGGAAAAGATTTTAGTTCGACCTTTCGCTACTCCCTACAAAAAGAGAAGACAACTCACTTTGATGGTCTTAAGGCGGTTAGTCTCATCTACTCTATCGTTGCCTATGCACAGGCATTCTTTCTCTATAATGCCGAAAGACCGCTAGCATTTGCTAATCTAGGTCTCAAATTCAATTATGTTAGACAAGGCTATTTTCCACTGTACGACTACAACTACATTGATCGTGATTATGAGTATTTTTACCTCATGGACTACAAGTATCAACTATCGAATATAATCAACTTCAACTCTCGACGGATATACACTAGGATGTCACGATCAATTAGCGAAGAAGATAATCGCTTCATCATGGATGGTCAAATAGAGTTTGTGACAGAAGGTGATAAGGAGCGTGGGAACAAAGACGATCATGTTGGCCAGTCAAGAGACGACTACGATGCAAATCAACTGAACGACGGCTATAACACGTCACTAAAATTGACACGTCATGAGTTTAGCATTGATAGTACAAATTTCAGTTATTACATCACAGATTTACAACGTCAAAACTCAATTAACGCGGACATCCGGGAGACAGCAGAAGCTAGGTGGGAAATCAAAGTTCGAAGTGATCTCCAGGTTACACTACGGTCCTTCCACTGGGCATACATCTTCTATAACACTCTCATTAATTTTTTCGATGATTACTACTACACTTTTAGAGCCAATCGTAAGGACAAGACCCTTTATAACTACTTGTTGCAAAAAGCCGTCTCAAGACTCTCAAATCGATATAATCGATTGATTAAGTTATACGGCTATGAAACGATCACCATACGCGATAGACGGAACGTTACAAGCGATTCTTCTGGTGATTCAAAGAACATTGTTTACTATATTATTTCTCGCAAGATGTATGCGGATATCTATCGTACAGATTGCTACAGCTCCTACTTTGAAGGTGAACGTCTAAAAGCATCGAAGGGATTTTACGATGCAGCGCAATACCAGGACACCATGGCCACAACTGAAGAACTTGATAAGCAAAATTCATATTTGATTGAGAAAATAAAAAGTGGGACTAAAATTTAGTTGCCTACAGTAGAAACTTGTTGTAAATTAGTGTTAATCAATTTGCTCAATTCCTTAAAGTCCCTCTGTTCCTTGGGGGATTTTTATAATTTAATTCAATGCACAAATTATCTTACGAAAAGAAAAAAGTCCAGTCAGTAAAGCTCCATAAGACAGTAAGTAATTTTCTTAAAGAAAAAATTATCAAACTCTTTCAAATCTCTCTCTCGCAATGTTATCTAGTAAATATTTCTTTATCAATGGAAGATAATTTTCAAAAGTATCTTTTAATTCATTATCTATGTAATTAATTGAATTGTAGCTAGTAGGGCGGTGTTCACTTAAAGGGAAGTTGGGTATTGAAAGTTCTCTAATTAAATTTACTCTATCATTTGTGGCTTGAGCTATAATCCGTCCTTTGTTAAGGTGTTGAATCATTCTGTTAAGTGAGTCCGTTAATTGTAGAAAAAATCTATCGTGATCATTTGGTTTAATCAGTTCTTCAAAGTTAACAAATGTATCGACATTATACAATAATACGTCACTTTTACATTTGGAATAATCAAGAAACACATTTACCTGGTGACTTGACTTACTTGCCCATCCTGCACCAGCCTCGAATACTGGATAATCAGTAACAGCGCTTCGAAAAAATACAGTAAAAAAATATACAACCATAGTG
>JAVEPM010000280.1:0-2616 GCA_034008115.1 Methanolobus sp. | reverse complement strand
GATGCCCTGTAGCCAATGCCCTCAAAATCAAGACCACCTCTTCCTGTAGTCAATTGCAATCACACTCCTTTCGTGCTTTTCGTTAACTGAGCTATTTTGTCAATTTTGTTAATAAATTTTAAAACCTTATTTTTTAGTAACTTCGCATCACCCGTTAAATTGCAATCATATTCCAAACAGTAATTACAATACAAAAAAACAACCTCATTAAAAACAGCGTCTAAGTCAAGGCGATTGTCAGTAGTTAAAAATTTATTCAAAATAAACATCTCCTTAACTACATTTCAAACGCTTCATCGGGATAATCATCTGCAGGCTCATTATCGCCCTGCTTTTCTGCTTCGGGATCAGTTTGCCTTCCGGCAGGTATAGCGGATTCTGCTTCAGCTTTAAAGGTTTCGATAATATTCTTCATTTCCTCAGCACTCATAAGCTCGAAACGGGTTTTCCATGCCCGCTTATTGAACTTATCGCCCTGCGCACGAACACCCCATTTTTCAGCATCTTCCTTGAGTTCGTTAAGGTATTTCATGCCTTCTTGTGCATAAATGAGCAGTTGTTCCGGCTCAATCTCCTGCCCTAAAAGCTCTGTGGCTTCGTCACGGGTTAGATAAACCTCAATGCTTTCAGCTTCCCGGATTTCTTCCTGTGCTTCTTGCTCTAAGTCTTTTTCAAGTTTTTCTTTATCGCTCAAATTATCACCACCTTTCGATAAAGTAACGCCTTTGACGTATCCCTTAACTTCCACTTCGCCACGTTTGGCAAAGGTCAGAAGTTTGCCCTTCGTGGCACTATAGGTATGAAACAGTGTTATCCCTGGTTCCAAGCCTTTAAAATCATCAATAGCAACCATCGGGGTTTCGCTTAATCGCTCTACTTGGGACAAAACACCGGCAGTAGGATAAGCACCGTCAAAGACTATACTATTTTCAAGCAAATTGCCGGGAGGTTTCGCAATCACATAGCAAAGTTCGCCATCGTATTCCCTGCCCGCAAAATGTTCACATTTCCGGTAATCCCTGTAATCATTGCCGCAAATAGAACATTCGTAATTGCTTGACATCCAGCCGATAGAAGTATCGAACGCTGTCCCGTCTGAAAGGTCAGCTATCAAGGCATCGGTAGAAATACCGTCCTTCTCCTTGCCCCTAACAAGGTAATGGTCTGCGTATAATGCCCATTGTTCCCCTTCGGTATCGCTTCTTTTAATCTGTGCATCAAACGTCCTACCGTAAACAAGGGCAAGTTGCCCGCCGAAGAAGTTTGCCCATGAATGATCAAGCATCAGGGCAACCCCTGTTTTGGCATCTTCCCTGAACACGTTCAGCAGGGATTTATGAATCTGCATGTAGCGGTTAGGGATAACCATGTCGCCAACAAGTTTGGCGTTAAAAACAAAAACTTGCTCCGGTTCTAAGGGAATCCTTGCAAGCCTGTTAATCATCTCCATTTGTTTGCTTGTAGGAACGCCGTATTGCCTTGCCAACGACTGCCGTTCTATCGCATCCTCGTCTGGTGAATGTAAGAAATGATCATGGTTCAAACCATCATCACCCCCTCTCTCTCTTTTTTATTGTCCTCCTGCGATCATATTGTTCTATGCCTTTTCCACAATACAAGCAAGGATTGTCTTTTACCTTAGTTTGGTTTACCGGCTTTCCACAAATAGGACACTTTCTCGTTAGTATTTTCTCTTTCAGAATCCTTGCGTTTGTGTTGATTTGCATTAATACCATCTCCTGCACTAAATGATACCCTGATTTGATCTTCGGGGTAGTCTTGGCTATAAGCCTTTTCTGCTCCAATTATTTCTTGAGCAGCTTGATCGGGGCTACAAAGTTTGAGAAGCATGTTAATAGCCCAGAATTCTTGCTGTTTGAGTTTAATGTCCATCCTTTGAAGCTCGCTTGCATAGTCAATATCGTTATGCGTAAATACAGGTATAGCCTGGATTCCTTTTACTCTTAGCCATAACCTCGCAACTTCTTCTATTAACCGCTTGCTCCCCTGCTGTATCGACTTAATCCCTCGAATGGTGATACTAAATTCTACTGTGCTATAAGTTTCCGTCTTGCCAGTATGTCTGTTAACCAGGGTTCCCAACTGCTTCAAGGCGTTCAGCATTTGGACATCAACTGTTTCTGTTACCGCCCTAACGTCAAGGGAACGGTTAGCATTAGCCCCCTGTGTCATATTAACCTGCACATCGTCAAAGTGCATGTAATCGGCATCGGGTTTCAAATTGCGGAAAGATTCTTCAATTTGTGAAAATATATAGTTATACCATTCAATCTGCTTTTTAGAATTAACTTTATGGTCTGCTGGCATATGCTTGGCAACCGCTTCTCTGTCAATAGAAATATCGTTACGGGGCCATCCTTGCCTGTGCAAAACTGCCTGTAAATCCTGTAATGTCTGCAATTGAAAATCAGTAGGTTGCAAGGCAGGAGCAAGGAGCAGGTTGCCTCTCGGATCATTTATATCAGGGTCGGTAGGAACACTGAAAATATTTGCATTTTCGAGGGATACTCTACCTTTTAATGCTTGACGTTGGTAGGGTATCCATACCTTTTTACCGTCCCGTTCTTCCAGTTCCCATTCGATTGTTCGAGGGTC
>JAVEPM010000066.1:0-17869 GCA_034008115.1 Methanolobus sp. | reverse complement strand
TTTTCTTTCTTTATTAAAGCATCAAGATCGTCAGGTTTTAGCTTTTTCTTAATAATGTTACGGTCAGTTCCTCTCATAGAATAAAATATATCAATTCAAGTATAATTAGTTGAGTGTATGACTATAAAAAGGTCCCTCAAATTCCAGCATTCTTCTTCATGTAGTCACTGTGCCTTTTTCTGCTCAGTTTTTCCAAAAAGTCGGTGTCAGCAGTACTATAACTGTAAACACCTCAAGCCTTCCGATCCACATGTTGGCGATGAGGATCAACTTGCCAGGATCCGGTATGCTAGCAAAACTTGCCATGGGGCCTACAAGACCCAGACCCGGTCCTACATTGCCAAGGGTTGCAATGGAGGCGCTCAGGGTAGTAATGAAATCCATACCCATCATGGAAAGCAGTGTTGAGCTTACAGCAAAGATTAGTATGTATATTACCAAAAAGGACACTATAGAATGGATTACTTCTTCCGGCACTGTTTTATTATTAAAGCGAATAGGTATGACAGCTTTTGGATGGATTGTCTTGTGAAGAACATTCTGTGTATATTTTAGCAGAAGAAGCAAGCGCACTACTTTCACACCACCTGAAGTAGAACCTGCACAACCTCCTATGAACATTAGCAAAAAGAGTATGAATTTTGGAGAATCCGGCCAGAGATTAAAATCCACAGATGCATAGCCTGTAGTTGTCAGAATGGAAACAACCTGGAAAATACTGTATCTAAAAGCATCAGCAATGGAATAAACTTCGTTTCTGAAGAGCTCATAAACAAGAACAAGGGTTGCAGACACAATTATAAAAAGGTAGAACTTGAATTCCTGATCTCTTATCAGGCTTTTTCTATCATTAAATATCGTTTTGTAGTGAAGGGCAAAGTTTGCTCCCCCAAGAAACATAAATACAACAAGAATACCCTCTACCAGAGGATTGTCAAAAGCTGCTATGCTGTTTGCATAAGGAGAAAAACCAGAGCATGAAATGGATGTAAACGTATGGGTGATAGAATCATACGGAGACAATCCTGCAATCATCAGAATAATAAATTCTGCAAAGGACAACACAATATAAACAAGCCAGAGGATCTTTGCAGTCTCCCTTATCCTTGGGCGCAGTCTTTCTTCCTGAACCCCCGGAACCTCTGCACGAAACATTTGCCTCCCTCCAATTCCAAGTTTTGGAAGGATAGCAACGAAGAGCATAATAATTCCCATGCCTCCAAGCCACTGAATCAGACTTCTCCAGAAAAGCAGGCTTTTACTATGGCCCTCAATATCTGGAAGTGCAGTTGCTCCTGTAGCTGTAACCCCGGACATGGATTCAAATAAGGCATTGATCGGAGGAACGCCTTCTAATATGTAGGGAAGTGAATAAAGCAGTGCTGCAATAAGCCAGGTTGAAGCCACAATTAAAAATCCTTCCTTTAGATTCCATTCTTCATCCTCTCTTTTAAAAAACAATGTCAGAAGATAAGCAATAACTATCGCGCAAATAAGAGGAATGACAAAAATGTGCAGGGCTTCCCCATAATACAGAGCAACGATCAAGGGTATTATCATAAATCCGGCAAGCAACCAGAGAATAGAACCCAATACTCCCAAAACTACACGATATCTCACTCAATCACATGACCTTATTAGCATCTTCGTTTTCGTCACAGCAAACGCATATGGTCATGCGCTTATCAGTGTTTTCCATTCCTGATCAGGCATATATGCCCGTCAGACTTTGAGCCAACATTTAACCCTTCAGTTTCTTCGCCACAGACTCGTAATTACAAACAAAATGACATTACTCCGCTATACAGCCTCATGCTAAATATTATGCAAGGACTGTGATGTCCTCAGGAGATTTATACTTTTTTGAATTACTCCACGCTTAGACATGGAGATTCTTACAAGTAACTTCAAGTTGTAGCTCTGTTTGTAAAAATCCCAACAATTCACCTAAAAATATCCTTCTTCAAGATTCCATAATTATCAAAACTTGAGTGAATGGTCATGAATATACCTATAACAACCGTCATCATAGTGGAGACATATATGCCTATCATTATAGCTATCTGATATTTGACTGCAAGGATGGGGCTGGAGCCTGCGATGATCTGACCTGTCATCATTCCTGGCAAAGCGACTATGCCAATTGTAGACATACTTGCTATTGAAGGTTTTAATGTTATTTCAAAACTCTTTTTTGCATAAGGGAGAATAGCTTCATGTTTCTTTGCACCCAATGAAAGACTGTAATGATAGCGATTCTCGTTCCTTTTCATTATCTCGTAAAAACTGTCGATACTTACAATATTACTGCGAAGTGAATTACCAAGGAACATACCAAATATGGGTATAAGAAAACGGGCATCAAAGAGATTTTCCAGATTAATCACGAACATATTAAAATAGAAAAGTACAAGGAAATTGCCCACTAAAAATGAGATCACTGTAGGTAGCATTAGTTTCTTCAGATTGAGTTTTACATCGCTTATCGTACTGTGGCTTGCCATAAGAACCATGACCAATAACCACAGAAGATTCACAAATGAGTTATTTAGCTCAAAAAGTAGCGTCAGGAAAACTCCTACAAAGGCAAGTTGTACGACCATCCTTGAAACTGAAATAATCGTTTCTCTAATAAATTCAGGTTTGAAATAGTAACTTATAGCAAGTGGAATTAAAAGCAAGAGGAAACATGCCAGCAGGGACAAATAACTAATATCATAGACCTCCATTCAAACATCCACCTGTAAGACCTTCACATCTTCCTTTTCCCAGATATCATCATGGGAGATTATCACCAGAGTCCAATCTTTACGTTCCAGAAAATAATTAGCTACCTTTTCCTTCAATGCTGAATCAAGGGAGGAAGTAATCTCATCAAGCAGGTAAATATCTTTTCCTATTAGCACTGACATTATGATACCTATCCGTTGCTTTTCACCACCTGAAAGGTCCGCAAACTTCATATTAAGGATGTCTTTCTTAAAACCCAGATATACAAGAAGTCTTCGAAGTTTATTACGGTCCAGTTTACCCTCATTGAACGAATAAGAGAATACCTCCTCGATAAATTCGTTCACGGAATCTTCATAAATGTCAAGATCCTGAGAAACGTAGGCAATCCTTTTCCTGGCATCCCATACAGTATTACTGTCAAGCAGTTCGCCATTAAAATAGAGAATGCCACTTGTGGGATGTGCAAAACCCATGGGCATCTTTAAAAGTGTGGATTTGCCTGCACCAGATCTGCCTTTTAGCAAGATCCTATCTCCTTTGTGAATCTCAAGATTGAAGTTCGATAATACTTCCTTCTCACCATAGCTAATGGAAACATCATTATACTTCAAAAGTTCCGAATTCATGAATTTTTAGTCACCTGCTTATGTAGGGATATTTTATTCTTGTGTCCCTGTAGAATAAAATACCATACACTACCAGTATATGATTCTAAACTCTAGTGTACATGAATGTTATTTGAAACTATTTATTCTAAAATTATATTTTTTGCATAATCATTAAGATATATTCTGTATTTCGTGTTATTTTGACTATACTAAGATCAGGATTCAGACAAGGATTGAAGATATTCCCCATTGAAGATATTCCCTATATTACACCAGTAGTAATAGAAACCTAGGAAGATTAGCAATATATACAGAAGGAGATTTGCTATTGAATCACCATTATTCTATTTATCCTTGCATGCATCGAAACATAAACCTATTTATTCCTTAGTGCATATTCTGTATAAAATAATGGTGAAAATATGCAGCTAAAAGTACAGCCTATTGATATTAAAGTCGGTAAATATAAAGTAATACTGAATACAATTGACGCAAAGGAATTAGGAGTTAATAAGGGTGACAGGGTAAGGATTAAAAACCACACAACCCTTACGGCCATTGTTGATTTCACGGAGGATATGATATCTCCGGGAATGATAGGACTGTATCATGAGGTGCAGGAACAACTACAAAGAGAATGGACAGAAATTGTGGAAGTTGAACCTGCAAAAAAACCAAAATCCACTCGCATAATCAGAAAAGTGATGGATGGTTTCAAGCTTGAAAGGGACGAGATAAATGAGCTTGTAAAGGACATCGTTGAAGAGAATCTCGATGACATTGAACTTGCAGCTTTCCTTACTGCCACTTACATCAGGGATCTGAGTGAAGACGAGACCGAATGGCTCACAAAGGCAATGATAGACACAGGTGAGCGTATAGAATTCAGCAGCTCTCCTATAATGGATAAACATTCAATAGGTGGTGTGCCTGGTAACAAGATTACTCTACTCATAGTTCCAATCGTTGCAGCTAATAGCCTGCTTATCCCAAAGACAAGTTCCAGAGCTATAACCGGCGCAGGCGGAACCGCTGATCTTATGGAAGTACTTGCTCCGGTGGAATTCACTGCCCAGCAGATAAAGGAAATGACCGAAAAGGTGGGTGGTGTCATTGTTTGGGGTGGTGCTACAAATATCGCACCTGCTGATGACAAGCTAATAAAGATTGAGTATCCTCTTTCCATTGATCCTCACTGCCAGCTACTGGCCTCCATTATGGCTAAAAAAGGTGCAGTTGGCGCTCAGAAGGTTGTTATGGACCTTCCTACCGGTGCAGGTACTAAACTACCTGATATAAAGGCCGGAAGAAAGCTTGCCAGGGACCTCATAAGTCTTGGTGAACGCCTTGGTATGGATGTGGATTGTGCAATTACATATGGTGCATCCCCTGTAGGAAGAACTGTGGGCCCGGCACTAGAGGTAATAGAAGCTCTCAAAGTCCTTGAAACAATGGAAGGTCCCAACAGTCTCATAGAAAAGAGCGCTGTAATTGCAGGCATGCTTCTTGAAATGGGGGGAGTTGCTGCCAAAGGACAGGGGTATGACCTTGCCATCGAGACATTGAAGAATGGCAAAGCTCTGGCAAAACTCAAAGAAATAATAGAGATACAGGGTGGCAATCCGGATGTAACTCACAAGGATATTAAGGTAGGTGAGTTCACTGCAGAACTAACAGCCCCTGCTAACGGTTATATCCTCGAGTTCTACAACAAACGCATCATTCAGATAGCAAGGCTGGCAGGTGCACCAAATGATAAGGGTGCAGGTGTTATGATTCACAAGAAACGCGGGCAGTCTGTCGAAAAAGGGCAGCCGGTTCTGACAATATATGCCGAGAAAAAAGAAAAACTTGCAGATGCTATTAAAAGTGCAAGAGAGGATCTTCCTATAATTGTTGAGGGTATGCTTCTTGAGAAAGTAGGTGATATTACAGAAATCTGATATCTATGCCTGAACAGATAGTAATACTAAGGCTTGGCCACCGTCCCCAGAGAGATAAGAGGATAACCACACATGTGGGCCTTACAGCAAGGGCTTTTGGTGCAGAAGGTATGCTTCTGGCATCCGAGGATAAGAAACTTGCCGGTAACATAGATGATGTTTCAACAAGATGGGGCGGTGACTTCTACATTAAAAACGATGTCAACTGTATGGCTGAAATAAAGAAATGGAAAGAAGAAGGCGGAAAGATATGTCATCTGTCCATGTATGGGATAAACCTGCCAGATGCTGTTCCTGAGATTCGTCAATGCAGTAAACTTATGATAATTGTGGGTGCGGAAAAGGTTCCATTCGAAATATATGAGATGGCTGACTGGAATGTTGCAGTTGGTAACCAACCTCACTCAGAAGTCGCAGCTCTTGCTGTCACTCTGGACCGGATAGCTGAAAGTGACCCATTGAGAAATGAATTTGAAGGTGGGGAACTAAGAATCGTTCCTGAGAAATGTGGTAAGCAGGTTATCGATAATCGATAATATGATCTGTCCAATTAGATTTTATTCTGGGTCCCTTTTGACATCGGGTCCCCTGTATATCCTTCTTCTTTCATAATCACCATATCCACGGTGCTTTTTGTCCCCTCTCTTCTGAAGTTGTTTTTCAAATAACTCATCGAGTTCATCTTCATCGATTTCATCATTTTCTATTTCATCTTCTGCTGGCATCTTATCACAGGCTCTCAAATGGTTTTAATAAAGGGGTCATGGTCTATGAATTCCACATCGAGTTTCAATTTTCCTGCAAGTCTTGGACAAAGGTCCTGCATACCCGGATTTTCAGTGGCATAATGTGTTGCATCCACAAGAAGTATATCACTGAACGAGCGTATTATATCGTGTTTAATTTCAGACGACACATAAGCATCAGCACCGTATTTTCTTGCCGTTTCAATATACTCTGACCTGAAACCACTGCCTCCGAAAACCATTACTTTCTTTATTTCTTCTTTGTTGCCTGTGTATTGTATGTGTGTACTAAGGCTCTTTGAAACGTGGTTGATAAAAGTCTCTGTTGAACATGGAGTAATTGTTCCTATTCTTCCAATGGGTATTTCCTTTATATCAGTCAGTCCCAGTCTGTTTGCAAGAGCATCATTTATGCCACCTTTTGCTTTATCAAAATTCGTGTGCATGGAGTATAATGATATTTCATTATCAATTGCTATTTTGAGGCTGTCTGCCAGTTTTTTGTCAATACAGTTGATGGGCTGGAAGATAAGTGTGTGATGTGTGATGAGTAGGTCTGCACCTATTTCTGCAGCTCTTTTAAGCACATATTCAGTAGGGTCCAGGGCAACAGCAATCTTATTAACATTATTTTCCAGATTAAGCGTAAGCCCTATTCTTCCAATATCAAAATCTTCAGCAAGCTCAGGAGGAGCTATTTCTTCAAGAATAGGAATAATATGTTTTAATTGCATAGAATATGAATCAATTTGAATCAATTTGAACCTGTCGGAAAATAATTCTACAATTATCATACTTATTATTCATTATATTATATTTTATAGATGTTTATGCAATCGAAGTATTCAAATATGTTGAATATATATTTATATATGAATAATAAATTATATCACAATAATAAATATCAGAGGATAGCTCATGAGGATAAAAACAGGCATAGAAGGTTTTGACGAAATGGTGCAAGGCGGGTTGCTTGCAGAGCGTGTTTATCTGGTAAGCGGTCCACCGGGTAGCGGGAAGACGACTTTTTGCGTGCAGTACCTTGCACATGGCGCAGCACTTGGAGAAGTAGGTCTTTATGTGACATTGCTTGAAAGTCCGCAGAATATTATTGATGATATGTCAAACTATTCTCTTAGCGTAGTACCTCTCATAAAAATAAAAAAATTGCTTTTTGCGGATCTTGGTCCACGAATGGAGTATGGTTTCATGGATGAGATGAGTGAATATATAACTCCGGAATATGACGTTTCAGCAAGTTCAGCAGAACATGAAGCCCCTTCACCTGCTATAGTATTCAGGGAAATTGCGGCCTATGTATCAGAATATGATGTAAAAAGGCTGGTTATTGACTCTGTATCAGCAATAAGGTTCACTACAAAAGATATGTCTCTTCAGGAAAAAGAAATGAGTCGCTTCATCAGGAATCTCAAGAAACTTGGTTGCACTACTATACTCATTTCTGAAATGACCGATCCAGGAGCTTACTCAACAGAGCAGTTTGCAGCCCACGGAGTAATTTTCATGCATAATTTCCTCTATGATAAAACAATGACCCGTGCACTACAGGTCATTAAAATGAGGGGTACGCAGCATGATTGTAATATGCGTTCGGTAAATTTCAGTGACAAGGGACTTGTAGTTACTGATCTTCTTGAATGATGGTGTTTGCAAATGGTACGATTCTTTGCGAAAAAAGAAGAGAAAACCCAGCTTACTGATTCCGAGATAGCTGAACTCTCTAAAAATGCCTATGATATTGGATTTAAGGTAGGGTACCATAAACATTCTGAACTCGGATGGGTCAGTGAACGATATTCTATGTTTGAGGAACTTGCAAAAGAGGCTGGACTTGAAGATCTGATCAAAGAACAGTATACAAAAGGTAAAGAAAGCGGCATAAAAGATAAAGAAAGAGATATAAACGCCGGTCTTTCTAAAAAAGAAGCTGAAAAAAAGCGCAATGAATCCAAATTTGACTATAATGCTTTCGGCCATGAACAACATGAAAGGCTAATTGAATCAGGTTTCAGGAGTTCTCTGGTGACCGATGAGCATAATTTAGGCATGATTAGCCAGCCTTCATTTATCAATCTTCCCGAATCTACTTCTAGGTCCAGAGCTCTTGACCGACCTTCCCAACTGCAGGGATTTAAGCCCTTGCTCCCTAAAAGCAAATAATTTTCATTAAACTATATCTGGTGTTTTTATGTTAGTAAAAGAAGTTTTCTCTGGGTTGTTTATTGTTTTGATCTTGTTTAGTTCATCTGCAATGGCATACGAACTGGTTGATATCGAATGGAGTGATAGTCCTGATAAAAGTGGGACCCTGAATTGGGGTGGCACACTAGCGTTAAATGACTATACCATAAAAGCTGAAGATTTCAATGAAGATGGTTTTGTAAGTATCGCCATCTACCGTGATGGTCAACTGCAAAAGATATTTCCTGTACGTGCAGGCGAAGGATTTGAATTCCGCGATATTAAAAAAGGAGATGACCTGCGAATCTTTGCAAAGTCTGTAACTCTTAATATCGATAAGTGGACCGGCAATATGGAAAACCCCAAAGCAGCTATAGATGTTTATGAAAGGGGCATGCCTGAGATGGATATTTCAATTGAACCTGAAAAGGATGCATATGACCCTCGAACTGTTTCTCATCAAAGCATAAAAGCAACAATTGATATCCAGAACAAAGGTGATGCCAAAGCATACAATATGGATGTGGAAATAGATGTGGATGGGATGGAATTTATTGATGGCAAATCAAATTATCATTTTGTTTCTATAGATGAGGACGAAATACTGAAGCCTATAGAGATCGAACTTAAGATTCCACATTACTGGGAAGAAACAGATGTAGATATCACAGTTACAACAAAATCCGAAGATATCAATGGAGAAATACTCGAAGATACTGAAACGAAAACTATCACTATAGAACCAGTAGTAGAGCTTCTTGTTACAAAAACAATCACCAAAGAGATATATATGGATGAAACTGCCCATGTTTCTGTTAGTATATGGAACAATGGGATATATGGCCTGAGTTCGGTGTCTGTTAGCAATCCAAAGACAGAGGATCTTGAAATACAGGACAACGTTGATGGTGAAGTTACACTTTCTTTCAATTCAAAGGAAACAAAGGCAAAAATATTCGAATACACTTTAAAGCCTACAAAGACCGGCAAGTATTCAGTTCCAGCAGCCACTGCTACCTTCACTGCTCCTGACGGAAAAGAATATACTTTCAAGTCAGAAACACCAAGTATTCAAATAGATGGTCCTGACATTGTTCTTACTAAAACTGTAAGTCCTTCAACTGCAAATCCTGGTGATGAGCTTACTGTAAAGGTTACTGTAAAGAATCAGGGTACAAAGGATGCCAGTGTAACTGCTACTGAAACCATACCGGATACTGTAACATTTGTAAGTGGTGATCTGGGTTTCCATGATGTTGCAGTGCATGGAAAGTCCTATTCTTATTCTTATGTAATTCAGGTGGATGAACTGGGGGAACTGAAGCTTCCTGAAACAACTTCAACGTTCATAGATTTTGAAAAATATAAAGGTGAAAAAATATCCAACATGCCAGTAATCACTGTACTTGATCCGTTGGCAGAAAATTCAGAGAGTGCACCTTCCGGAAGCTCAACTAATACTGACCAGCAGGTAAGTAGCAGTAATCAGGATTCAGATTATAGCAACAATGCCGGGGATGATATGGTAGAGCCAGGATTTGAAGCGAGTTTTATGATACTGGCACTTTTCAGTGTATATTTCATATCCAGACGTAAAAACAGGTAATGACTTCATGAGGCAGCGAATAATTCTGTTCATCGGATTGCTTGTGCTATTAGTAAATTCCTGCATTGTTGCGGGAGCACAGTCAAATGAAATTGAATGGCTGGATGCCCAGGAATATACTCTTTATTGGGGAGATGAGATTAACCATAGTGGCTATTTCATAACTGCTTCTGATTTTTCCCCGGCAAAACCAACCGATTACGAAAATGATTACGTTATGCTCACAGTAACAAGTATTTACCATGATTCATGGGGTGCAATATTAGCTAACAATACAGAAATATCCAACAATAGTGTTTTTGATGACAGGCTTAACATAACAGCTCTTGAAATTGTTACTGGTAATGATATCCCAGCTCCTTATACCACCCTTAGTGTCGCGATTTCTAATTCAACGGGTTCTTTGCCTGTTAAAATAACGTGGATGGATGCAACATTTGAATTTGAAGAAAGAATGAGTAAGGAAGTGTATATTGATGAAAGAGCTCATCTTTCTATGAAAATAAAGAACTTGAAAGCAATTCCCCAGGAATCTGTGAGTATCAATAAATTTATTCCCCCGGAATTTGTTTTTGATCCTGACTCTGATGTAAAATGGAATCTTTCGTTTGACCCATATGAAACAAAAACACTGGAATATTCACTAAAAGCTTTGAGACCAGGTACTTACCTGTTCAATGGAACCCTTATCAAAGTTGAACATGAAGGAAGGACTTATTTCAAAGAGCTTAATACTTCAAATATAACCATTCACGGTCCATTCATAAGCATAAATAAGTCAATCTCCAAAAATAGTGTTTCTTTAAGTGAACAGGTGAACATCTCACTGGATGTTAGCAATGAAGGAGACAGGGCGGCTCATGTATCTATTTCAGACCAACTGCCTATAGGTGCTACTCTTATTTCCAGTAACACTGGTATGGACAGTGTTCTTCACCCAGGTGCTAAGATCTCACTTGATTATTCAGTAAGGATGGAAAAGTCAGGGGACATTGTTATACCTGCTGCCCAGGTCAAATTTATGGATTCAAAGGAATATGAAGGAATAATTTATTCTCAAAAACAGCTAATGCATGTTCTAGATCCTGATGAAACTGTGCCTGATAATCTTTATGGGGACCTGGATCATACAAAGGAAAGTTCATATGAAGAAGAATATGCAGGGAATGCTGCACAAAGTGATGAAACTATGCTTGAAAAAAAGCAAGATCATGGAAAGTTACAATTCTTATATGATATTCTGGATTCAATAAGCCAGTTCCTGAAGAATACCAAAGACAAAATACTATAACGCACATTATCTTAATTCTAATTTCTAATCATCGGGACAACTTTGATACTGATCCATGGGGATTCGGATGGTGTCTGTTCGGGTGCAAAGATAACTAAGGAATCTTTTGAAGCATTCCTCCATGAGTTAGACAAGGTCATCGGAGAAGAAAAACCTAAGGTTAAAGTGGATTAAAATGGCAAAAAAACTAGATGATTTTGAAGGTATTAATTTTGAGATACTCTTTGCTGGAAGGTCAAACGTAGGTAAATCTTCCGTTCTAAAGCAGATCACAGGAAAGAACGTTAAGATAGGCAAACGCCCGGGTGTCACTTTGAAACCGACTCATATACGCTACTCTGACCTGCTGCTTACAGACCTACCCGGGTTCGGATTCATGAGCGGTGTGAAGGATCGTAAGCAGGATATTGTGAAAGACCAGATCGTGCGCTATATTGAGACAAATGCAGAAAGAGTAAGTATTGCTGTACTGGTCATTGACGGTGCGACTTTTCTTGATATTGTACAACGATGGGAAGATCGGAACGAGATCCCTATCGATATTGAGATATTTGAGCTGTTCAGGGAGCTGGACATAGATGTAATATTGGCAATCAATAAGACTGACAAGATAGGAGAGAATGAACTTGATGCAACTCTGGATAGAATATGCGATAAACTCGAAATGCTGCCACCCTGGAAGCAGTGGATCGATACTGTGGCCCCTATCTGTGCTAAAAAAGGCGATATCAAATCCCTGAAGTCACTTATCAGACAGAGATTACATAGTGCAAGAAGAGATGACCTGTTCAAACATTTCTAATGTTTGAGTCTATCTTACTCTGAAAGAAGCACCCATATCAGTTGCTATTCTTTCACACTCATTGATGTCAATGCCCTGTTGACTGACAACGGTCATACGGGCCTTGATCCCGGCATTAATTGCTTTTTTTGTAAAGTCAAGGACTGCCCGGTATGAACCTTCAAAGGCAGGTTTACACAGCTGATTATATTTCTCTTCTGATTCAGCATTAAGACTCACAGAAACTGCGTCAAGACCTGCTTCTTTCAATTCAGTGACAAGATCCCTGCCAGGGTACATGAGTGCTGCATGGCCGTTTGTATCCAGTCTGACATGTTTTCCTTTTTTGTGCAGCCAGCTTGTTATGTGAATCACTGTATCAAACCTGCATGTCGGTTCTCCAAAGCCGGTAAAAACGATTTCTTTATATTTTGTAAGGTCAAGAGTTTCAAGCTCTTTTATGATCTCGTCTTCAGAAGGTTCTCTTGAGAGGCGAAGATTGTAACCGTAAACCCCGTCGCCGGCTTCCCGGATGCAAAATACACAATTTGCACTGCACTGGTTTGTTATGTTGAGATAGAGGTTACTATGTGCTTCATAACAAATAGTGTCCTTAAGCATAGGAATACTGCTGTCAGTGTCTGGCATTTGTGTTCTCCTCTTATTTTACTTTGTCCAGTTTCCATTCGGGATTATTTCGTAGTTAACTGTTGGCACATTTTTGAGGAAATACATCAGTGATTTGATGCCAGTTTCAAGGTCCACTTCTTCCCTGAAGTACCATTCACCTTCATAATGATCCAGAATTTCAAGGGTTTGTGGGGTGATTTCGTAGACTTCCCCATATATGGATGAACTTGATAGTGAAGTTTTTTCATCCTTCAGGACACCCGGGAAACGTCCAAGATCGATCATGGTGTATTTTTCCGTTGTCCTTGTTGTGCAGAGATACTTGGAACCATTCAGTAACTGGTGCTTCGAATTTCCTTTTTTTAGGGTCCCGTATACGAAGATGTGCATTTAACTGAGTCCCACATTCAGTTTCAATAATGTCTTCCTGACAGGTTCGGGAAGTTGTCCGCACTGGATGGCTTTCATCTGCTCAGGAGTTATCATTTTGATGGCTGTGGACATAAGCCTGTCGGAAAGCATTAGCCTGTCCATGAGTTTGCGAACGTAGACTGCGGTTTTTATCTCAAGTCCCATTTGCTGGCGCCATCGTGTTTCATATTCCTGAAGCTGACACTTGCCTGCAAGGAAGTCAGCAGCAGCCTCACCTGCAAGTTTTCCTCCTAGCATTGCTGTGGATATACCACCGCCATTGGTTGCGATTATGTGTCCTGCAGCATCTCCTGCAAGGAGTGTGTTGTGATTTGCAGTTACTTTCGGTGCTCCGCCAACAGGAACAAATCCTGCCACAATTGAAGTAATGGATGCACCACTGAGCTTTCCGCTGGCAATGGGGTGTTTATACATGAATCGTTCGAGGTAGTCCCTGGCACAGAGATGTTGTTCAAAGAGTGCTTCCCTGATACCCACACCGATGTTTGCAGTATCTCCTCCCTGGGATATTATCCATGCGTATCCACCGGGAACGTAGTCCTTGCCAAAGTACATTTCTACGGCGTCCCTGTCAACGTCTACGCTGCTAAGTTCATACTCAAAGGCTATACCGGTCCCCATGGGGTCATCGTCACGTAGCATATTGTTTGCTTTTGCTACGACAGAATTGGGACCGTCGGCTCCTATGATAACCTTGCCTTCTACTTCGAATTTACCGAATGCACCGTCCATTAAGAGTTTTGTATCATCTACTTTGATGACGTTGGTCCCGACCAGCAGCTCTGCACCTGCTTTGCCTGCTTCTTTTGCCAGATGTTTGTCAAAACGTCTTCTGTCAATGGCATCGGCATCAACATCAAATCCTTTGGATATGCCATTTGGGGCAATAAAACGCTGGTATGAGGCTGTTGCATGTATACAGTCTGAAGGTATCTCTTCAAGGGTTACAGGCAGTTCTGCGTTGGGTACAAGTTCCTGCAGGATGGGGTAATGTGGAAGAAAACCTCCGCATTGCAGCGGTACTCCTATATCCTTCTTCTTTTCCACCAGAAGTACGGACAGGTCTTTTTCAGCTGCGTACATGGCTGCTGTGGAGCCGGCTGGTCCTGCTCCCACAACGATGATATCATATGATTCTTCAGGTTTCATGTCTGCTTATTAGTTGATAATATGAGGTTTTTCGCAGGGTGATGTTGCACCCGTAGGTCTTTTGCTTATGGCTCCATATGTTCATCAAAAAACACATGATTTATTAAGTATGTTTCTGTATTCTAAAATACTTGTTAATCACAAAATACATTCTATTAGATATACCTAACTATTATCTAATATTTTATAGTGAGGTATAATTGTACATTCTGATTATTAGTCGCTATTTTTCCTTCTTCTTTTTAGTTTTGCTGGCAAAAGATTCTTAAAGATATATGAGAATAGCGTGCAGGTAATTCCATTCATAGATTTCATTAATAAGCTTGACTATTAATCTATAACTAATATTGAGTTGATCTATTTGGCAATTGAGAAAGGCGATTTTATAAAAATAAACTATACCGGTAAGTTCAATGAAGGACAGATCTTTGACACAACCGATGAACAGCTTGCAAAAGACAACGGTATCTACAATCCACGCGGTGTTTACGGCGGGGATGTTGTTATTGTAGGCTCCGGCCACACTATCAAAGGTCTTGATGAAGATTTCGAAGGTAAGGAAGTAGGATATTCCGGTTCTATTAGCATAGCTCCTGAAAAGGCATTCGGTCCACATGACCCTGCACTTATAGAAACTGTTTCCATTACAAAACTGACGGAGCAGTTCAAGGATCAGAGACCATATCAGGGAATGCCTGTTGAAGTTAACGGAATGCGTGGTGTCATTGCACAGATCATTGGTCGCAGAGTGCGTGTAGACTTCAATCATGCTCTTGCAGGTAAGGAAGTCGAATACGAGTACACTATTGAAGAAAAGGTTGAGGACAGGATCGCTAAGTCACAGGGCCTTCTTTCACTCTACACCGGCATGCCCGATATTGAGATAGAAGTAACTGATGATGTTATCAGAATATTTACTCCTATAGAGCTTGGATTTAACCAGAGATGGATGGTTTCAAAGATGACCATCGCAAGCGAACTTATTGATAAGCTCGGTATCCCTAACCTTGAATATGTTGAGAAACACCCATATGTTCCTCCAACAGCTGAGTTAGAGGAGGAGTCAGAAGCTCTTGCAGAAGAAGAAGCTGAAGCTACAGAGGAATAATCTTCCTCTTTTTACTTTGCTTTTACATATCAGCTCCACAAGATCCACATAAATTCCCAAAATCACGACAATTTGTCAGCAAATATCGATCTTGAATCAAAACCCTTATATCTGAAGTTGTTATTAAGATACCATCCGACATGCTGAGGTAGCCAAGTGGACTACGGCGCCGGTCTTGAAAACCGGTAGTGCTAACGCGCTGCAAGAGTTCGAATCTCTTCCTCAGCGTCGACATCTTTTTTTGAAGTTTACAACTTTTTGCTGTGCAGCAAGGCATACTATTATAATAAAGTGGTTGAGTGTTACATGGATTTATGCGAATTACAATTACATCCGTTTCATCTGAAGGAGAACATTCTTCAAGGATAAGTTCGGTGTCTTGGAACAATATTGCTGTGATATCGTCCAGCGGCTGAAGATTGAGATGAACATATACTGTCTATACAGGCAGCATTTATATTTAGTTTAAACATGTTCCCAAAAGAATAGTCGATCAGGATAATAATAAGTTTCAAATAATTTACAGGCATAATGATAAATACGATGCTATTCTCATCTGTGCCGTCAGAAGCGAAAGCCCATTAAAAATATCATTGGTTACATGTATCAAACAAGAAACAAATAGGCGGGTGAAATAAATGCATAGGAAAAAGGTTGATCACGAAAATAGCAAACATGACTATGATTCATTAAATGATACATTTTATGCATACGAGCTGAATCAGGAATACATGTCATCATTGATATTTGGTAATATTATAATGGACATGAACGAAGACAAAGAGTTCATTGGCATCGAGATTCTAAATGCATCAGAGAACTTTGATGTCAGTTCATACGAATTTATTACGCCTATCACTTTAAAGGTTCATTACCTAATAACTGATGAAGAGGTAAAACTGGATGTGATGTTTACCTTTGTCAAGAGGAACAAGTCAATCGTTAGAACAATCTCTGCGACTGGTGTAAATGACATGAACTTAGCACCTGCATCAGCCATCCTAGCACTGGCATAATTCACTTGTTTTTTATACCATGTGCTATATCCAACCTTGTCCTACATTATAACACATAAAAGGGGTGTAAGCGTTAAATTGCTCGTTGTCCCTCTTCCTCAGTATCAATATCTTTAAACCGAAAAAGAATCATTATGAGCTACTGATTTTTATATTATGTATGGGTAATGATCATTGTGGACCTTAAAGATGTTGTCATCATAGCATTAGTACTCTTAATAGTGCTTGCCATTCTAAATGGCGTGCTTTCTTTGTTTGCCATTGCAATAAGGCTACTGATTAATTTGACGTATCTCATTTTTGTCGTTGCCTTAATAGCTGCTATTTTGCATTTTATTACGAAAATCTTAAAATGAGATGTTTGCACTCGTTTAAAATGAGTTCTGTATAGTGCCAGATTCTGCGTCAAAACGATAAAAACGAATTCATTTTTTATTGAGAAACTGTTATATCAAGAAAGAAAAATATACTAAATTAATCAACAGAGGTAAAATATATGAGAGAATTCAACAGAGAAGAACTTTCAAAGTATGACGGTAAACAGAACAAAGAAATATATGTCGCCTACTCCGGAAAGGTTTATGATGTGACTGATAGTGAGTCATGGGAAGATGGAGAGCACTATGACCACGAATGCGGTATTGATCTTACAGAAGAAATGGATGAAGCACCACACGATGAGGATGTTTTTGAAGGATATAAAGTCGTTGGAACTCTTATGGACTAAAATGCCTGGAATTTATCAGTATAAACTATTGAATTGTCCTGTTTTAAGCTGATAACAAATCTTTTCTTTTTTAGTAACTATTCAGCCTGATAAAAACGCTATCTATAACAATCTTGACAAAAAGTTGAAATGTAAATTTCATTATGAACATTTATTTTGATTGTTACTATTGATTGCTTTTTTGATTCTTAGATTGTTAGTGGGCAGATATCTTCATTTCGATGAAATCAGCACCAATAAACAGATTGTGCTAGGCTGAATAGTTACCTTTTTTATAGCAATAAAACACTGTAACAAATCTCTAGTGGTATTTTACTTTGTCTTTTGATTTTTGTGATCAGGCAAATATGGCAATTGGATCAAATCTTACAGTTCCCTTATTCGTCCAGTAACCACATGTTTTGCAAAACTGCACATTTTCATTTTCGTTCAAACAGGAACCACATTCCGGACATTTATCTAATTATTTCATTAATATTTACCCACAAATGCAAAAGAATCCCACATCCTGATGCTTTCAATTAAAGTCTTTATAGCATATTGTTGCAAGTACTATTAGTAATTAATATTTTTAATGTTAAACATTGTCCATGTGAATAACGATTGTATTGAATAAATGTTTCTCTTTTTGGTATTGTTAATTAAACATAACGATCTCTTTATTCCTGTACTTCATTAAGAGAAGAACAGAATACTTCAGCATTTCAAGACTTTTGGTATAACACTTTGTCTTTCTTCTCAATCTTGCCAGAAAGTGCCTGAATATACTGTTATATCCTTCAACAGTATATGTTTCAGCTTTTGATCGAGTATGAATGTTTTTTGGAATAAATTCTGCATATGCCTTCCAGTGGTCGGTCATCACTTCTCCAATATCCTTGTTCTTTATCTTTTTCC
>JAVEPM010000279.1:0-2628 GCA_034008115.1 Methanolobus sp. | reverse complement strand
TTTGAACCTATTCGTAAATGGGCGCCAGAACCTGAAGGAAATTTGCATGGAGTATTTGTAGATTCTCTAGCCGCTCTTTCTACCAACCTTGAATTAGAGGGAAAAGAAGGCGACAAAATGGGAATGAGAAGGGCAAAGGAGTTTTCAGAACAGCTACGAAAAACCTGTCGTGTGATTACGGAAAAAAAGTTCCTTGTCGTATGCTCCAATCAAGTTCGCAGTTCGGGAGATACTTCGCCGTATGCCGAGAAAACATCTGCTGCCGGAGGGTACGCAATCGGATTTTACGCTTCAACCAGATTGAAGTTCAACAATCCTAAGAAGATCAAGGTAACAAAGACCATCAATAAGAAAGAAGTTGAACGAGTAATTGGTGTAACTACAGAAGTGGAAGTATACAAGAATTCTGTATGGAAGCCTTATCGTTCTGCTCCTTTAACCATAATCTTTGATTATGGTATTGATAATATTCGAGAGAATCTGCAATACCTGAAGAAGATGAGCGGTAATACTGTTTATGCGCTTGGAGATACGAAATTAGGCAAATCATTAGAAGAATCTATTCGGATGATTGAAGAAGACGGGCTTGAAAAGAAATTGGAAGATGCTGTAATTGATTTATGGGAAGAAGTTGAATCACAATTCGATTCCAATAGGAAACGCAGGGTATTGGTATGAAAAAACGGATATCTGTTGCATCTGCTAAGGATAAAGGTCGCAGGCTACAGAAATGGGTTTGTGAACAAATATCGAATCTAACTGGGTATGAATGGGGCCACGATTGCCCTATCGAATCTAGAGGTATGGGGCAGAATGGCGTAGATGTTCGCATGGAAGCAAAAGTGCTGAAAGAATTTCCATACTCTGTTGAGTGTAAAGCACAGGAAAATTGGTCTATCCCAGCTTGGATAGAGCAAGCGCAAACCAATGTCATTCCAGGGACAGAATGGTTGCTGTTTGCGAAAAAAAGTAGAAAAGATCCTATCGTTATAATGGACGCAAAAGTATTCTTTCAGCTTTTGCAGAAAAATAAAGGTAAATAATTATGATTGAGCGAGTGGAGCTAAGAAATTTCCAGTCACATACGAAAAGCCAATTCGAGTTTGAAGCAGGGGTCAATGCTATCATTGGCCCTTCAGACTCCGGCAAGACTGCTATCCTAAGAGCATTACGATGGGTTATTTGGAATAGACCCTTAGGAGATGCTTTTCGTTCTGACTGGGGCGGAGATACTTCTGTTACTATTCAAGTACCTGGTAACGAGATTACCCGTTGGAAACATGATAGCGGACATGGGTACACAATAAACGGTAGCAAGCTGACTGCTATCAAAACAGATGTTCCCGATGATGTTGTGCGAATTCTTAATATTGACGAGGTGAATTTACAACAGCAGTTCGACCGTCCTTTTTTACTTGATTCTAGTGCAGGTGAGGTGGCGGCTCATTTTAATAGGATCGCACACCTAGACATTATTGATGCTACAATGAAAACACTCGCATCGTGGCAAAGGCAATTAAATCAGGATGTACGGGTATACGAAAGCAAAATAGAGGAATATGAAAATTCCCTTATTAAGTTTAATCATATTTCTGAAATGGAAAAGAAAATTATCCGTGCGGAGAAACTTCAAAATAGGATAGAGAAACTTGACAAAGACCTGATGGAATTGAGTAGGATTATTGATGTTATAGAAGAGGTTGATTTACAAATGGAAGAATTTGAACCTCTTTTTGCTATGGATAAAAAAGTAACGGAGTATTTTACTTTACGTGAAGAAAAAACGCAACTGGAACACACTTTCCTTCGAGCTTCAGACATTGTTTCAGAAATAAAAGCAGTATCACAAGCATTAAAAAAACTTGAAGCATTTCCTATTAAGGAAACGCAAGTAGATAACGCTATTGAATTGTTTCAAAACCTAAGAACACTTTACGATAATAAAAAAGATGTATACCTTCTTTTCACAAACATAAAGGAAACAGATGAGGATCTGTATGATATAGTGCAAGAAACTAGTAAACTTCAGGAAGAGTTTGATGCGCTATTTCCAGATACTTGTCCTTTATGTGGCAGTAAAAAAGGAGGTAAGAAATGAAACCGACGGCAATTCTTACGGCAGATTGGCATTTGAGAGATACACAACCAATCTGCCGTACTGATGATTTTTGGGAATCCCAATGGATAAAAGCGAACTACATTATGGAATTGCAAAGAAAGTATGGTTGCCCTGTTATCCATGCCGGAGATTTATTCCATACATGGAAAACATCACCCTATTTACTTTCTGCATCAATATCATTTTTCAACCAGTTTTCTGAATTCAAAAATGGTCCTGCTTTTTTAACGGTATACGGGAATCACGATTTGCCACAACATAATATGGAACTTGCACAACGGTCTGGGATGTATACTTTAAGTACAGCACATAACATTACAGTTTTAAGAAATGGGCATTGGGGGGAAGAAAAACCCAA
Source organism: Methanolobus sp. (assembly GCA_034008115.1). Lineage (GTDB taxonomy): Archaea > Halobacteriota > Methanosarcinia > Methanosarcinales > Methanosarcinaceae > Methanolobus. The sequence continues at coordinate 151 of JAVEPM010000279.1, read as the reverse complement.
TGAGGCTATTTCAGAACTACTATCAGGTAGTGCATTTGAAAATGTTGCTGTATGGCACAAGTTTACATATACAGGCAATAAACCATGGCCAGGATGTACAGATCCTACTGCGGAGCAAATACTTAGAAAATTTTCCAAGTATAAATTAATA
>JAVEPM010000278.1:0-2633 GCA_034008115.1 Methanolobus sp. | reverse complement strand
GAATTAATAATGAAGTCTCTGAAAATACAAGAAGAACTAGGAAATGAAAATAAGCTCGCTTACACTTTGATAAATATTGGGATCCTTTATTATTCAATAGGCGAATATGAAAAAGCTATTGAATATGAGGAGCGAGGCTTGTTAATTGCTGAAAAAAACGAAAATTATCCTCATTTAAGATTCGGTTATAAAAGTTTAGCAGATGCATATGCTGAAATTGGAGATTATCAAAAAGCATTTACAACTCATATTAAGTTTGCCTCTATAAATGATACTATTTTTAATCAGGATATGGCACAAGCCATTTCTGAAATGCAAACGAAATATGAAACTGAAAAGATTGAGCAGCAAGTTAAACTTCTGCAAACTGAAAATGAACTTGCAGATATCCGAATAAAGAGGGGACGAACAGTTATCTTGACTTTTCTAATTATTATTGTTCTTGGTTTGCTAATTGCTGTAATTTTAATTCGTCAAAATAGGTTTAAAGCACGTTTGAATAAGATACTTGAAAGTAAAAACATGGAGCTTAGCTCTTTAAATGCCACAAAGAATAAGTTTTTTGCAATTGTTTCCCACGATATTAAAAATCCACTTTCTGGGTTTAAAGCGATTACAAGTGCTTTGGATGATTCATTTAATGAAATGTCTGAAAATGACATAAAGAAATACATTAAGATATTGCGAAACTCTTCAAATCAGCTAGATGAATTGCTTAAAGGACTACTTAATTGGTCCGCTCTTCTAAACTCTAATAAAGAAATAAATCTGAATGAAGTGCAACTATCGGAGATAATTAATGAAATTGTTAATCTTGTAAAAGGTGATTGTGATTTAAAAGGTGTAGAACTAAATGTAAACATTTGCGATCTTCCTAAGGTTTATGCAGATGAGAATATGTTGCTTGCTATTGTACGAAATATTGTTTCAAACGCAATTAAGTTTACTCCCTCTGGAGGTACGATAGCAATAAGTATATATCCTGAAAATAACAGGAATGTTGTATCGGTAAGCGATACTGGAATAGGGATTGAACAGCAAGATATCAATAAGCTATTCCGTATTGATGCAGATACAAAAACAATAGGCAATTCGAAGGAAAAAGGAGCTGGCTTAGGCTTGATTTTGGTTAAGGAAATGGCTGTGCGTTGCAATATTGATATTGATGTAAGAAGTGAGTTCGGAAAAGGTACAGAATTTGTTTTGTCGATACCAGTAAAAAAATAAAAAAAATGCCAAAAATTGCAATTTATATAGTAGATGATCATGAGATAGTTAGAGAAGGCTTAGCAGCTTTGTTAATCGGGGTTCCTGATATCGAAGTGAAAGTTTTATTTCCTGATGCTATGTCTGTACTTAAATCTCTAAAGAAAGATATACCTGATGTTCTTTTGCTCGATATTGGGTTGCCCGACATTGATGGAATTGAGCTTGCGGAAAGATTGAAAATTTCGCATCCAGAATTACCTATTTTAATAATTTCTGCTAATACAGATAATAATCATTTAGTTGGTGCTATAAAAGCTGGAGTTAAGGGATTTATTCCTAAAGATATTCAGAAAACCGAACTTTGTGAAGCAATCCGAAAGGTGGCTTCCGGTGAAAAATATTTCAGTTCCGAAATTTCTCAAAATCTTCAAAATGCTTTAATCAGCCAATTTGACATAGCTGAACTGTCGGAACGAGAAAAAGAAACTGCCATTTTATTGGCAGATGGGCTTTCTTTTAGAGAGATTGGTAAGCAATTATATATTTCGGAACGTACCGTGGAAACACATAAAAACAATGCTCTAAAAAAGCTAGGTTTGAGAAATACTATGCAGCTTGTTGCTTGGACTGTTAAAAATCTAAAATAGGTGGTTATTCAGCTTTAATCCGAATTTAGCATTAGAAGTTAAAAAAACGAACGAATGTTTTAGTTGCTAAAAACCCTCCATTACAAATAAATAAAAGATATGGTTTAGTTTTATATTCTAATTCATAATTGGGGTTTAATTTATTAGTAATCATGATGTTAATATTTTTTTATTATTCTACGGGCATTCCCGTAGAATGATAGGGTGAATTCCCCGATTGTGTTCTTGCCATTTGCTCCGTACTTTTACATCAAATTAGAATAACATAAATGTGAGTAAATATATAGTATTTGCAAGAACCGATCCATCAACTGACGGAGAGCTCAGTTCGACAAGCTCACTGCATCGCAGCGTAGCTAGAACTACCGCTTTTTGTGTTTTTGAGAAAAATACATCAATGACAAGGCTTTTGGAGTTTCTGAAAATAAGGAGTTTACATTTCGAAAACAACTTTTTCAGTAATGAGAGTAACGCAGTATTTGGCGTTTTTTTGCAAAGACTATATATTTGAACATACACCCAATTTGTTTGAGAGAAAAAGATGATAATTTTATCATCGAAAGGAGAGAAATAATAATAAACTGGGTTTATTTTCAATTAACTAACAATTAAAAAAGGAGGTCAAAAATGAAACAGACAAAAGGTAAAAGTGAGAAAGTAAAAAGTTTATTAGTGGCAACACTTTTAACTTTTACCTTGTCCCTTTCTACTGTACAAGCACAGGAAAGCGTTAACGCCACAGGCGGAAACGCTTCGGGTAGCGGAGGTTCAGCGAGC
>JAVEPM010000277.1:0-2636 GCA_034008115.1 Methanolobus sp. | reverse complement strand
TGTTATTTCCATGCAGTTGGTTCATCCCCTCAAATGATCTTACTGATGAAATGGAAGAAGTATGTTAAAAAGGTTTAGATTTAAGATGTACCTGCGGAAAGTGAGTAATAAGATAAACATCTAATATAATGTTAGAATTTGTTATACTCCATCCAATCAAAAAAGAAGAAGGAATAAGCAATGAAAACGAGGATCAAGGAGCTCAGAGCCAGATATGACCTGACCCAGGAGGAACTTGCTAACAAGGTTGGTGTCAGGCGCGAAACCATTGGTTTTCTGGAAAAAGGGAAGTATAATCCCTCACTAAAACTTGCATACAAGGTTTCAAAAGCCCTTGAAACAACAATTGATGAGTTGTTCATCTTTGATGAATCGGATCTTGAGTGAGCAGGAGATAATGATGGAAGCAAAAACAAAAGTATGGCTTGCAGAAGATGGGAAACCTATTATTGGTGCAGGCAAGGTTGAACTTCTCAAAGCCATAGATGAAGAAAGGTCACTTAGAAAAGCCTGTGCAAAGATGGAAATATCCTACAAACATGCATGGAATGTGCTGAATAAGATCAATGAAAGGCTTGGAAAAGATGTGGTTAGCACCGTAAGGGGAGGAAAGAATCAGGGAACCTTTCTCACAGATGAAGGCCGCAGACTCATTAGTGAATATGAGATGAACAGGAACTTCATTAACAACACAATGGAAGATGAAGGTTCATGGCAAAACATAGGACTTACCATATCTGCACGCAACAAGATTCCCGGAAGAGTAACAAGCATAGAGAAAGAAGGGCTTGTCTCAAAGGTTAAGATAGAGATCGAGCCATCGGCACTTACATCGATCATCACATCCGAAGCCGTGGAGAAACTTGCCATCAAGGAAGGAGACAGGGTATTTGCAATAATCAAGTCAACTGAAGTCCTTGTTGGTAAAGAGACAAAGAAGGAATCTAAATAGTTGTCGATGAGTTAAAGGAGAAAATGGCAGAAATTCTCCCAGGAGAATTACATAAAAAAGAATAATGATATATATAATAAAACATAAATTCATCCTTTTTTTGACTTCCTTTGTTTGTATATACCATGAACTATGAAAGGTATCAACAATAGTGCAAACATTGTTTTTATCCAGGGAGCCAGTACATCGCTTGCGCTACCAACAATTGAACTTAGCTCAATACCCAGTTTTAAATAGATGGCATCAAGGAGGAGTCCGAATGCCAGCGAGCAAAGTGCTATCATTCCAAGATAGATAGTTGCGCTTCTTTTCCCAAGGAATTTTGCCACCATTGTGATAGTTGCTGCATTTGTAGCAGGTCCGGCAAGCAGGAACACAAAAGCTGTCCCCGGACTCATACCTTTTGAAACAAAAGCAGCTGCAAGTGGTGTTGAAGCTGTTGCACAGATATAGAGTGGGATGCCCACAAGCAGAACGATGAGCATGGAGAAAATACCGCCTCCAAGATAATCGCCCACTAGTTCCTCAGGAATCATGTAAGATACAATCCCTGCAAACAGGATGCCTACCATTAACCATCCGGAAATATCCCCAAGAAGCTCAACGAAAGAGTATCTGAAAGCTTCCCGCAACTTGCGAAAAGTTGAAGCATCTTCATTCGGGGCTATCTCTGTGCCACATGAACACGATGAATCATTACATGCTGCTATTGGCGGCATCATAATATTTTTCTTTTGAACGGAGTCTTCCTTTGTATCACCCATTATATTTTCTATAATTCCAGTAAGTAACGCAGTGGTCATACTGGCAATTGGGCGGAAAACTGTCATAATAGGATCCAGCAGTGCATATGTGATGGCTATGGAATCCACTCCTGTTTCAGGGGTGGATATTAAAAACGAAAGAGTTGCACCTTTAGTAGCACCTCTGTTCCTCAATGATAGTGCAGTCGGAACCACGCCACATGAACATAGTGGCAGTGGAATACCAAGCAGCGAGGCATTCAGAGCAGACCTGAATTTCCCTGCCGACTTACCAAGATACTTCAGTATTTTTTCATCCGGAACAAGTGCATGCAAAAGAGCTGCAACTGCAAATCCCAGAAAAAGATATGGTGCCGCTTCCTCAAAAAGATCCCATGACTCTATTGCCACTCCTTTGATAATCACGAGCAAAGATTCAGACAATGCCATTATTTTGATTCCTCCACGTGTTCTCTGCACATAGACATGAATAGTTCAACATGCTTGTCTGCCAGATAGTGAACTACCACTGAGCTAAAGACTCAGTGGCTTCTTGTTTCATCTAGTTCTCTCAAGTGAGAATCCTATCCATAAGCTTAAACCGTAGTCCCTACGGCAGGATTTAGTGCGATATTCTTAATATTGATAGCTGCATTTACGTCCCTATCATGTTTAGTTGAGCATGACGGACATGTCCATTTTCTATCTTTTAAAGTCAAGTCGGTTTTCTTATGTCCACAAACACTACATAGTTTGGAACTTGGTTCAAACGTACCGATCTGTATTATGGTCTTACCATACCACTTCGCCTTATACTTAAGCTTCGTAACGAAGCTGCTCCATGCAGCATCTGATATCGCCTGTGCTAAACAGTGGTTCTTAACCATTCCTTTAATATTAAGATCCTCAACGGCTATAATTTGGTTTTCATTAATTAGCCT
>JAVEPM010000276.1:0-2645 GCA_034008115.1 Methanolobus sp. | reverse complement strand
TCTTTCTTACATTAATTAATATTTTTAAAAAGTTCACCTAATATGATGGAGGGAAGCCGAGCTTGCGAGGTTTTAGATAACGTTTGCGGATATGAGAAGTTGCGACCAAAGGGAGCAATTTGGGTGAGCCCCGAGCCGAGGGGCGAACCTCATATCCGCTGTTATACGCCCCGACGACCGAAGGGAGGAGAGCGCAGCGTGGCTTGAGTTCAAAAAATATTTTTCGTTCTCATTAATCATGATAGGCTTTCCTCAATTCTTATAAATTTGATTTTTTCTGTTTTTCTTTTTCCAAGAGGGGTTAGGGGTGAATTGGAAAAAGGAAAACTACTCATTATTTTTTCACATTCAATAATCTGGCATTTATTGCTACAATCACTGTACTTAATGACATCAGTGCGGCACCAATAGCAGGAGAAATTAAAATCCCATAACCAATTAAAACACCTGCTGCTAATGGTATTGCAAAAGCATTATATCCAGTTGCCCAAAATAAATTTTGAATCATTTTTTTATATGTTGCTTGACCAAAAAGAATTAAGGAAACAACATCTTTTGGGTTGCTATTTACTAGAATTATATCGGCAGTTTCAGCAGCAACATCAGTTCCAGATCCAATGGCAATTCCTATATTAGCTTGTGCTAAGGCAGGAGCATCGTTGATACCATCACCTGTCATGGCAACAAATTCTCCCTTACTTTGGAGTTCTTTGATTTTTTCTAATTTCTCATGTGGAAGAACTTCTGCAAAGAAACCATCAAGTTTTAATTTGTTTGAAACTGTTTTCGCAATTACTTTGTTGTCTCCTGTTAACATCCAACATTTTACTCCAGAATCTTGAAGCTGTTTTATTGCTTCATAAGATTCGGGCCTTATCCTGTCAGCGAGAGTAATCACTCCTACTGCTTTGTTATCTACAAGAATATAAACCAGTGTTCCGCTATCATCTATCTTTGAATTAGGTACCTTAACATTGTTTTTTGTAATGTATTTTTGACTTACTAGTTTAACAGCTTTTCCACTTACACTTCCTTCAACACCTTCTCCTTTCATTACTTTGAAGTCTATTGCTTTAACATCTTCAGCACCCATTTGTTTTGCTTTGTCAATTATTCCTTTAGCTATTGGATGTTCTGAGTTCTTTTCAAGTGATGAGGCTAACTCGATTATTTTCTTTTCATTGTAGACTTTGTCGAATATTAAGATTGCAGTGACTCCAAATTTTCCCTCGGTTAATGTTCCTGTTTTATCAAATACAATTGTTGATATTTTTCTTGAGTTTTCAAATGCTGTTCTGTTTCTTATCAATAAACCATTCTTAGCAGATAATGAAGTAGAAACAGCACTAACCAAAGGAATGGCTAATCCCAGAGCATGAGGACATGCAATAACCATGACTGTAGCCATTCTTTCTATAGCAAATGCTGTGTCAGGACCGTAAATAATCCAATAGGCAAAAGTGCCTACACCTGTTGTTACTGCAACGATAGTTAACCATTTTGCTGCCACATCAGCCAGTCTTTGTGTTTTAGATTTTAATGCTTGAGCATCTTTAACGAGATTGATGACTTTATTTAGGTAAGACTCCTCTCCCGTGCCTTCAACCTTAACTTCCAGAATTCCATCGCCGTTGATAGAGCCACCTATTACCTTATCATTCTTTTTTTTCTGAACAGGTTTTGATTCTCCGGTAAGCATTGACTCATCAATGTAGCTATTTCCTTTTACAAGGATACCATCTGCGGGGATTTTCTCACCTGCCTTGACAAGAATAATGTCTCCTTTTTTGAGTTCAGAGATTTTAACATCTTTGCCATTAACTAAATGAGCTGTGTCTGGCAATAACTGGGCTAATTTTTCCAAGGCTTTGGATGCTCCTAAAACAGATTTCATTTCAATCCAATGCCCAAGAAGCATAACATCAATAAGTGTGGCTAATTCCCAGAAAAAGAATTTTCCTTTCAATCCAAATACAACTGCTGAACTATAAGCGTAAGCGACAAAAATTGCTAATGCAATTAGTGTCATCATACCTGGCTGTTTCTTTTTCAGCTCTTCAAATATTCCTTTGAGGAATGGCCATCCCCCATAAAAGAATATGAAGCTTGACAATATCCATAAGACATACTTATCTCCTTCAAAGCTGTAACTTATTCCAAGAAAGTTTTGTATCAGGGGAGATAAGAGGAGAATTGGGATTGTGACAATTATTGATACTATGAATTTTTTTTTGAAGTCTTTAACCATGTGTTTGTGATGTTCTGTGTGATCATGTTTTTTATGCATAGAATGATCATGATCGGAGGACTTTTTATCCTCTGCCTTGACAAGTGTAGTACCATCCATTGTGCATTTTCCTGGCTTGTCATACTCCATCCCACATTCTGGACATTTGTATTTTCTCATATTAAACCTCCGTTATAAATTAAAAGCTATAATCATTATATATGTTTCCCCTAATATTAAAATCGTTTTCGGAACGAAGTGGAGAAAAGACATTATTATCCCCCTCTATAAATAAAGAAAAAATCAAATTTATTCCCCTTTGAAAGCCTATCATTCTTTATTCTCCGTTAAAAAAATATTTTTTGAATTGCGTATAATGCGATGGATAGACGAAGTCTTGAAAAATATTGAGGAAAAA
>JAVEPM010000275.1:0-2654 GCA_034008115.1 Methanolobus sp. | reverse complement strand
CCACGATGAAGTATGTAATGATTTGCCAAACTAAACCAGACTACTTTATATCTGGCAAGTACTTCGCAGGAATAAAAAAATACATATCAATGCACTACTCGGTGCAAGTAATAGACCATAACACACTAAGCTGGCGCGAAACATATAAACAGGGTGAAGCTTGATGTAGAAACACATCTCGGAGGGCAGCATGATATGGGGGGAGACTGTAGGCTTATAATTAACCGTTCCGAAGGAACTCCGCTTTTCTTTTAGCGGTGCGCGGTAGCGCAGCCCAAATCAACTCAATGTAAACAGTATAAGGAGAATTAAATGAAGATAAGATTATCGTCAAAGGACAAGAATCTTGTTGCCATGTGTTGGCTTGCAGAAATTGTTTTAAGCTCATTAGTAAAGTGTGATGAGAACAGTATAGACACAATACCAAAAAGCAAGCTACCATTCTATAAGCATATTTCAGAAACATTCCAAGAAGCACATCAAAATGTTATCAAGTTAAACGACCAGTTTTCTGAGCAAATAGCCAAGGTATTTGAGCCTGGCTTTGAAGATACTCTTTGTGATTTGACATTATCAATTGTAACACTTTATGAAACAATGAAGCCGGAGCAATTACTTAAGATAATGAAAATTGCAGGAATTAGGGACAAGGATATTATTGAGACATACGACAAAAGCAATCGCAACAATAAATCAGATTCTTCTTGACACAAAACAATAATCTCTCATTTATTGTATCAAATATAAAACAGGAGATTAAGATGATTAATCAGAAACAACTCTATGATGCGTTCCGTGCTTGCAAGCAAATCTACGGAATAGACCGTGTCCATGTGAACTTAATCGCCATACAGCTTGGTGTATTGGCTATTGATGTAATTACTTATATCAATGACAACCCAACTCTTGTTAGCACAAGATTTGAGGCTGCAAACAGTGGCTTTGTAAAACCTGAAACAGTGAATTATCCTGGCGTATATGTAACAAGCGTAACGTCAATTCCGTTTATTTCAACTGTGAATACTCCAAAAGTAGGCGAAACTGGGGCAACTATTGTGTTAACTCTTTCTGGTGACACTTTTGCCACGGCTGCTGAAACAATCGCAAATTTCACGGTTGACGTAGGGACTACTGGACTCACGCTTTCAACCTCAACAAAGAACAGCAATACTCAGACAACACTTGTATTCACTGGCACTGTTGAAGTAGGCACATTGTCTATCAAAGCAACTGCAATTGCTCTGACTGGAACAGTGGCGAGTGATATTGTTTATGTTGATATGGTTGACCCAACATTCACTGCTTCAACATTGGCTAAAGTTAATGCAGACATTGTTGCATTGCAAGCTCTTAATGTAATAACAACAACGACGCTTGACCTTTCATCGACAAATAATTCTCCTGCCGCCCTGCCAGTTACTCATTCTCACGTCATTGTAACAGCAAACCCAGAATCAAATCCCGGCGAGATTGCCTTGCCTGTATCAACTGGAAGTGGGTTGAGTGTTACAGTTATTCATGCACCGTCTATTATGACTGGCATTGTTTTTCAACCTAACGACACGGATACAATCAATGGTGAAAACGATACATTCCTTGTGTCAAATAAAAGTTCAGTCACACTTATTGATATTTCAGAAGGCGAATGGCTTTTGATTTAACTCGCACAAACTACGCTCACATCCCTCCATTCTCATATCGGGTTTGGAGGGATTTTTTTGTGTTTAGTTTTCATAAGAAAGAAAGAAAAGAACCAAAAGAAAGAAAGAATAGGTATTTCTTTATATATATTATATATTATACTAAGAGTACTTAATAAGTATTGTTATATATTCTTAAAAGATACTATTACTACGTAATAGAACTATAAAATAATCCACTTCTAAGTAAAAGCAAATAGAATCTTCAAATAAGTGAAAATAGTTTTAGAGTACCTTGTTCCAGAGTACTTATACTACCCCCTACCCCTTACCCCTCCCCCCACGCAAGAAAAGCCGTTTTAACGCACTTTATTTGCAAACACTATAAACTATACCAACTGGGGGCAGAAAGTGCCACAGCGGGCTTCTGCTTGCGTTCTGTGGCAAATTGCTGGCTTATAGTTGGGTGGCTTTTACTTTGTATGCGCATTTTCAAGTATAAACAGAAACGGATGCCAGAAGGAGGAAACTGACATCCGTGCGAGGAGAGGTATAGGATGAGTGTTAGAAATCTATTCCAAATCTCAAGCCAAATACATTATCCGTATTTGCAAAGATTGAGACCGAATACTTATCTCTCAATTTAATTCCAGCATCAAGACCAGCATTTTTCAGTCCAGACTTATCTTCATCATCAACAAAGCCAACAGATACTCCAGAGATGAACCTAATCAATCTTGGCTTCTGAGTTATATACTTGGTAGTCTCAATTACAGTCTCTTTGTGATTTGTTTTTATACCTATATCAGAGTCAAACCTATTCTGCTCTATGAAATACCTAACCCGGACATCAACCTGAGTATCAAGTGTGTCCTTCTTTGTCTCATAAATAGCAATAGGTTCTGGTTTATTATCAATATAAACCGTATCAACCACGCCTTCTACGTATCTTTCAACTATGCGCACTTCAACCGGCTTGATTATCTCGCGATTAATAGTTTCTGTGCGAACGTC
>JAVEPM010000274.1:0-2659 GCA_034008115.1 Methanolobus sp. | reverse complement strand
TATGAAAAGAAAAACAGCACACAACACATAGCGTGATAGCCATAAAGCCCCACAAAAAAAGCCCAATAAAGGGTTAAATCTTATTGGGCTTTATGGTCTATCACCTGTTCAGCACAACCCGGTCAGGTGTATGGGATAAAGTAGCTTGTTTTTACAAAAGTATGGATGTAAACTACATTTGCGATTTTGCTTTTTTGTTCAAAAAACCAGTATAGAACATGGTGAAGTTTATAAATATTGTTGAGTTTCATTGATTTTATTTTGGTATTTAGTTCATTTTTTTTGGTTTAGAAAATACTATTACGATTCGCTAATTGGCAAACATTTTTAGATTTAAGAAAATTGAGGGTTTAACGCACCCCAAGTTGTGCCGAAAGGGCTGCCCCGATTCCGTGGATAGACTTTTTCCATCAACTCAAAATGACCCTTTTTGCAATGCTGACATTGACGAATGTCGTAGCCAAACTTTTCGATTAGTCGAATGAAAAAAGGGACTTGCGTTGTGGGAGGATGCTCGGGTAAACCCATCTTTTGTAAAATTTGGTTGATGCGTTGTTTGCGTTTAAAGTTGCCCAAAATGCCGTAATGACGCATCTTTACAAAGCCTTTGGGGAGAATGTGTTGCTCGAATCGTCGCACAAATTCAGCTTTACTCAACACCATTTGCTTGGTTTTTTTGTGGTCGTTGTAATCTTTGTAGTTAAACAAAACTTCCTGCGGACGTACTTCCAAAATTCGATGATTACTTATGGCTACCTTATGACTGTATCGTGCCAAATATTCGACCACTTGCGACACACTGCCCATGGGCGATTTGGCATAAACTACCCACTTTTTTTGCTCAAGATCATTACTCAATGTCGACCAACTAAAAGATTCCTCAATTTTCACCTTATTTTCGGCTATCAATCGTCCTACATTTTTCAAAAAGTGCTTCTTAAACATTGACTCCATAACCTTGTACGGAAACAAATACCCTTGATGTGATTTCTTTTTTAAATCAACCCAATTCATGTCTTTATCCACTCCACCACCACTTACAATGCAGTGCAGATGCGGATGAAACGATAATTGTTGTCCCCAAGTATGCAACACAGCCGTGATGGAAGGCATCGCTCCAAGCCATTTTGGATTGTTGGAAAGTTGCAACAAGGTGTATGAAGCACTGTCGAAAAGTTGTTTAAACAACACTGTTCTGTTGCCCATTATCAGCGAATTTAATTCATGCGGGAGGGTGAAAACAACATGAAAATACTTTACTGGAAGCAACTCGTTGGTTCGTGCTTCCATCCACTCTTGTTGCTTGTTCCAGTTGCATTGCGGACAATGCCGATTTCGGCAGGCATGATATTGATAATGAAGATGTCCACATTCGGGATTGTCGCACCGATACAAATGGTAACCCATTGCCGAAGTTCGACATTGACTAAGTTTATTGAATGTTTTTCCTATATGTGGATTTTTATGGTCTTCAAAATCAAAATCTTTTAAAATGTTTTGAAGATGATTTTCCACTGCTACAACATTGGCGTATCTTTAGGCAAATTGGAAATATCATCCAAATCGTCAAATAAATTATCCAACGGACTGATTAACAAATTTCGTTTACTGGTTTGCAAATGGAGATAAACCATGGTTGTTTTAATGTCGCAATGTCCCAAAAGTTCTTTTATGGTATGAATATCCACGCCGGCATCAAGCAAATGGGTGGCAAAACTATGTCGCAGGGCATGGGTTTTATGTTTTTTGTGCGACAATCCGGCATTTTTATACGCCATTCGTACCGATGTTTGAATGGAACTGCTCCACATGGGCTGTCCGGGTGTTTGACCTTCAAAAACATAGGTTTTAGGTTTCACTTCTTGCTTACGATAATAGTCTCGCAATGTTGTTAAAACTCTCTTTGGAAGCAAGGTATAACGGTCTTTACGTCCTTTGCCATTGCGAACAAAAATACGATTGTTTTTACTTTCGATGTCGGTAAGTTTTAACATTCGTAGTTCCTCTAAACGCAAGCCAGTGCCATAAAATAGTTCTACAATGGCTTTTTGTTTAGGACTTTGACACGCTAAAATCAACTGTCGCATCTCCTCTACTGTGAGATAATTAGGAAGTTTGTATTCGCGTTTGGGATAAAGTTTGGATGGCACATCATAGGGGCGTTTGAGTACATGACGAAAGAAAAATGCCACACTTTGAGCCACCATTTTACTTTTGCTATATGAAACTTTATGCACCAATTTTAAATAAACCATATAATCAACAATATGCTGATCTTTCCAATGATAAGGAGATAAATCGGGATAGTGTTGACAAATAAACCGAATTTCACGGCTATATGCCTGTACACTTCTGGGTGAATGATTAGACGCAATCATGATTTTTTGAAGCTTATCCATAGCTTCGGCTGAATCTGGATGAAATGTTTTTTTCATTTTTCTCAAATTTAAGTTTATAAAAATTTTGAATAACCAATTCTTATACGTAAATTTGAGCGTTTAATCTCACCCGAAGTGAAACGGAGGGTTGTGCTTGAACAGCACCTAAGAAAACATGGGGCGGGCAGTGGTTTCCGCAAGGTTCGTTCTTCGTGGCTATTTTTGTTACAGGTGGAAAGGTAAGAGCTCCGAAAAGCCCCACGTTTCTTAGCTGCAAAACG
>JAVEPM010000273.1:0-2667 GCA_034008115.1 Methanolobus sp. | reverse complement strand
CATGGAAAGTGATGAGCGAGAAGGTCTTGTTCGCACTTATCTTGAAATACTTTTGCCCGATGATTGGAATGAAATGTCCCTATATGAACGAAGAAACTACCTTAACGGTAGTGAATTTGGTGGCGAAACCCGTGTGGGCTCGGTAGAACGTACTCTTGTTTGCAATATGGAAATTTGGTGTGAATGCTTTGGAAGGGATGCCTCCGCCATGAAGCCTGCGGACTCCTATGCCATTGCAGGCATTATGAAAAAGATTAATGGGTGGAACAAGTACACCGGGAACAAGAACGGAACAAGTAATTTTCCCATTTACGGTAGGCAACGTTGTTACGAGAAGAATGAGTAAGGTCGTTCCTTGTTCTTTAGTTGTTCCCTTTGCTTGTTCTATTAAAAAGCCAGTCATTACCGATGTTTTGGCTTTGATGGAATGACTGGAACAAGATTTTTACTACTTAGTAATAAATTAATAAATAGTAGTAGTAAAGCATCGTGAGCGTATGTATGCGCGCGTATAGGAAAAAACGCTAAAAGTTGTGCTTGTTGTTCCTGCTTGAATTTATGGAGGTCATTTATGCAAGAAAAATATATAGAACAAAAACTGGTAGCGACAGTAAAAAACATGGGAGGTATTGCGCCGAAATTTGTGAGTCCGGGAATTGATGGAATGCCAGATCGACTTGTCTTACTTCCCATGAGAAAAATGGCATTTGTTGAATGCAAGTCGACTGGAAAAATGATGCGGCCATTACAAATTAAAAGAAAGAAACAATTAGAGGCTCTAGGATTTTTAGTCTATTGCCTAGATGATGTAGAACAGATTGGAGGGATACTTGGTGAAATACAAGCCACATGAATATCAGAGCTATTCAACGCAGTTTATTTTATCCCATCCCATATCTGCTGTATTTCTTGAAATGGGGTTAGGAAAAAGTGTCATCACCTTATCAGCCATATTTGATTTGTGTTTAGATTACTTTCTGGTTTGCAAGGTTCTAGTGATTGCCCCTTTAAGAGTGGCAAGAGATACATGGCCTGCTGAAATTAAAAAGTGGGATCATCTAAAGGGTCTATCCTATTCTGTAGCAGTTGGAACAGAAAGAGAAAGAATGGATGCACTTAAGAAACAGTCGACTGTCTACATCATCAATCGTGAGAATGTGGATTGGCTTGTTAACAAAAGTGGTATCTCCTTTGATTTTGATATGGTGGTCATTGATGAGTTATCTTCCTTTAAATCCTATGGCGCAAAGCGGTTTAAGAGTCTACTGAAAGTAAGACCTAGGATAAAAAGAATAGTGGGTCTTACAGGAACTCCTTCAAGTAACGGACTGATGGATTTATGGGCTGAGTTTCGTATTCTTGATTTAGGTCAAAGGCTGGGCAGGTACATCACTCACTACCGCAATACTTACTTTACTCCAGATAAACGAAATGCTCAGATTGTGTTTTCCTATAAACCCTTGTCTGGTGCTGAGGATGAGATATATAAACGGATATCGGATATTACCATTTCCATGAAGTCGGTTGATTATCTTCAAATGCCTGAATGCATGATCAACGATGTACCTGTATCTCTAAATGAAAAAGAACGGAAAATATACGCTGATTTTAAAGAGGATATGGTCACAAGCTTAGGTGATGAGGAAATTGATGCTGTTAATGCGGCAGTCCTTTCTGGAAAACTGCTACAGATGGCAAATGGTGCAGTATACGATAGCGAGAACAAAGCTCATGTGATTCATGACAAAAAGTTAGATGCCTTGGAAGATTTAATCGAAGGCGCTAATGGAAAACCTGTCCTTGTTGCTTACTGGTATAAGCATGATTTAGAACGAATCAAAGAGCGATTTCCCGTCAGACAGATTCAGTCATCAAAGGATATTAAGGATTGGAATGATGGCAAGATACCCATTGCTGTTATTCACCCAGCCAGTGCAGGACATGGTCTTAATCTTCAAAGCGGCGGTTCAACGCTTATCTGGTTTGGTCTTACCTGGTCACTAGAGCTATATCAACAAACCAATGCAAGACTGTATAGGCAGGGTCAAAGGGATACGGTCATTGTCCACCACATTATCACCAAAAACACCATCGATGAAGATGTACTGCTTGCACTCAGCAGAAAGGAGAAAACACAAGATGCCTTGATTGATGCGGTGAAGGCGAATTTAGAGGTGATGCGATGACAGAACCTTATCAAAATTTAGCCAATGCCATTATCTTAATGGCTGTTAAGGATTATAGAGATGCCTTAAAAAAACTAAAGAAACGGCCGAGCTATGGACCGGCACAAGATATGAAAAACGAGGTGGAGAGGTTCTTCCGCTCTGACTGGTATAGAGAACTTACCTCTGTTGATGGAAACGTCCTAATCAAAAAGCTACAAGCGGAGGTGAGCGAACTATGAAAGCAAAAGAATATTTGCATCAAGCCTACAGGCTAGATAAAAGAATTCAATCCAATATTGAGGAAATGGAAAGGCTAAGAGAGTTATCGACCAGTGTTTCCTCCCCCAGTTGGGGTGAGAGAATACAGACACAACGGCATACCGATGCTTTGTTTGTCAGATACCTGGAGCGAATTGAAGAACTTCAAATCAAGATTAATGATGAGGTGGATCATCTTGTAGCACTTAAAGCAGAGATTCGAGATGTGATTAATAAAGTA
>JAVEPM010000272.1:0-2683 GCA_034008115.1 Methanolobus sp. | reverse complement strand
ATGATCTACGCTTCAGGAATGGATTGGCTTATAAAGACGGGCAATTATTCACGGGCATTTTACTAGATACATTTCTAATCAACAATCGGCCCGTAGTGATAGGACAATTTAAGGATGGCAAAAAAAACAGCTTGTTTGTTGAACGGTATGGTCCAAATAAAAAGAAGTATGAGGGTCAATTCGTTGAAGGGAAAAAAGAAGGGGCTCATTTTGAATGGTATGAGAACGGGAACTTGAAATCTGAAATATACTATACTGAAGATAATATCAATGGTAAAGTGTCTTTATGGTACGAAGATGGGCAAAAACAGATTGATGCCACTTATCTTAATGGCATGAAAAACGGGTTAATAACTGAATGGTATGCAAATGGGAACAAGAGAAATGAAATGTCGTATGTTGCTGATAAAAAAGAGGGGAAAGAGTCTGTATGGTTTGAGAACGGAGTGATCCAGCAAGAGGCTGAATATCAACAGGGAAATAAGCATGGTATGTTCAAAGAGTGGTATAGCAATGGTTCTCTGAAGGATTCAATATACTATTCTGAGAATATTATTGCTGATGGTACATATAATTTTTATACTGAAACTGGAGAAATAGAACACGAAGTAACATATAACAAGGGGCAACTTACTAAAGAAAAGATTATTGAAGAACGTTTTTATCTGAATGGTGATTATATTGAAAACATCCAAGAGATATATTTAAATGGTGAAAAAAAAGTAACAGGCACTTTAAAGAACGGTCAAAAAGATGGTTTGTGGACTGTTACGAACAATACCGGACAAATAATATCAGAGGAAATATATAATGAAGGGAATCGGTTTATCAAAGATATTAATGGTAATACTTATGCTACTGTTCAAATTGGCTCACAATGCTGGATGAAAGAAAATTTAAAAGTAACAAAATTGAACAACGGAGAATCTCTACTGTTAAATGATCAGCCAAAATCATATCCAAAAGAGGGGGCTTACTGTTGGTATGAGAATGACGAAAAGAATGGAAATTTGTTTGGTGCGTTATACAATTGGGAAGCTGTGGAGAGAGGTAACCTTTGCCCAAAAGGATGGCATATACCAAGTCCTAAAGAATGGAAAGTTTTATTTGATTTTTTAGGAGGTGAAGAAATTGCTGGGGGTAAATTAAAATCTATTGGTACAGAGCTTTGGGATTATGATGACAATAAAAAATATAAAAACATGGGAAATGAGGGTGCTGATAATAGTAGTGGATTCACTGGTTTGCCAGGAGGCAGGAAACAGTATTGGTTTTTTGTTGCGAAAGGAGCAAATTCATTTTTTTGGACGTCAAAAAGAAGAAACAACTTATATGGTGATAACAGGGATTATGCTTACTATGCATGGTTGGCAAAATTTTTAACTGCAGCTGGGATGCTTCCTGCAGTTTTAGATAATTACTTTTATTTTTCTGTTAGATGTATTCAAGACTAGAGAGCGGAAAATTCATAATGTACAAAAATAATCATTGATAGCATGACATAATAAATGATAACATTAATAGCGAAAGAATCTTGAGCTTGTAATCCATATGATAGGGGATTGTTGCATTCGAAGAATTGAAAAAAATCTCTCTGGAACAAAATTTTATTAAGGCATGTTATGAAAAAGACGTATTTATATTTAATAATAGTATTGTTATTTATTCCATGTATGGCGCAAGAGGATCTTCCTTTGGCTCGCTATAATGATCTACGCTTCAGTAATGGATTGGCTTATAAAGACGGGCAATTATTCACGGGCATTTTACTAGATACATTTCTAATCAACAATCGGCCCGTAACGATAGGACAATTTAAGGATGGCAAAAAAAACAGTTTGTTTGTTGAACGTTTTAGCCCTGATAAGAAAAAGTATGAAGGTCTATTCGTTGAAGGGAAAAAAGAAGGGGCTCATTTTGAATGGTATGAGAATGGGAATATGAAGTCTGAGGCAAACTATTCTGAAGATGAAATGAATGGCAAGGTGTCTCGTTGGTACGAGGATGGGACAAAACAAGTTGAGATCACTTATCTTAACGGCATGTTTGATGGAATAATCATAGAATGGGATGCAAATGGCACAAAG
The DNA here is from genome assembly GCA_034008115.1 of Methanolobus sp. Lineage (GTDB taxonomy): Archaea > Halobacteriota > Methanosarcinia > Methanosarcinales > Methanosarcinaceae > Methanolobus. Next base: position 596 of record JAVEPM010000272.1, on the reverse strand, counting down.
AGATCAGAAACGCGGTTTGTTGCTGGTAAGAAAGATGGAAAGGAGTCTATCTGGTATGAGAACGGCTTAATTCAACAAGAGGTTATATATCAACAGAATAAAAAGAATGGCGTATTTAAAGAGTGGTATAGAAATGGCACACTAAAAGACTCAATTTACTATTCTAAGGATATTATTGATGATGGGAAATATAATTTCTATACTGAAACCGGAGAGATAGAACGTGAAAGGTCATATACCAATGGAAGTCTTATTAAAGAAAGAATAATTCTAGAAAGGATATTTAAGAACGGTGATTATTATGAAACTGTTCAGGAGATATACAAAAATGGAGAAGAAGTTATTGGCATCTTTAAAAACGGCCAAAAGGATGGATTGTGGACTATTACAAGTAAAACCGGACAAGTAATATCAGAGGAAGTATATTATAAAGGGGATCGGTTTATCAGAGATATTGATGGTAATTCTTATGCTACCGTTCAAATTGGTTCACAATTTTGGATGAAAGAAAATTTAAGAGTAACAAAATTAAATAATGGGAAATCACTTCAATTTCATAATCAATCCAATTCATATTCAAGAGAGCCTGCTTACTG
>JAVEPM010000271.1:0-2697 GCA_034008115.1 Methanolobus sp. | reverse complement strand
GGCGTTGTTTTGCAGAATGGGTCTGTTGCCGGCGGTGGCTTGTGTAAGGTGGAAGTTGTTGCCGCTGAGGTCGTTCCATTGGGATACGGTACCGCCAGTAATGACCACTCCCGTATCTGCGGCAATCCAAAGTTTGAGGTTTGGGTGTCCGGCTGGGGTAAAGATGGTGAATTTGTGGGTTTGGCTGGTTTTGTCGGTTTGTGCTAAGAAGTGAGCTGTAAGCCTCCAATAATAAGTATTATTGCTCAAAGAACCGCTGTAATTTAGAATGTTAGAATTTGTGTTTTCGCTGTGGATAAGTGTAGAAAATAAAGAATCAGCAGATAATTCAAAAGTATAAGATGTGGCATTTTCTTCCAAATTCCACCCAAAAGTTTCTGGTGTAAGATGCGTTTGCATCTCCTGTTTTGGAACCACAGGGCTGAGTGGCTGTGCCATAAGCTTAGTAGTAAACAATCCCAAAATAATAAAAAGAAGAAAAGGGTATCGTATCATAAAGAAATTGTTTTTATTTCTAAGTTTTATAACAACAAAAATACAAAAAAAGTTTAAATAAATAGATAAATCATTCTCAGAAAGAAGATAAAGGGAAAAGGAACAACGAACAACGAACAACGAACAACGAACAACGAACAACAAACAACGAACAAGGAACAACGAACAAGGAACAAGGAACAAGGAACAAGGAACAAGGAACAAGGAACAAGGAACAAGGAACAACAAACAACAAACAACAAACAACAAACAACAAACAACAAACAACAAACAACAAACAACAAACAACAAACAACAAACAACAAACAACAAACAACGAACAACAAACAACAAACACCAAACAAGGAACAAGGAACAAGAAACAAGGAACAAGGAACAAGGAACAACGAACAACGAACAAGAAAACGTATTAAATTTGCACAATAAAAAACCTTAATATTGCACAATAAAAAGTCTTAAATTTGCACAATTATCTTTTTGTTATTATCTTTGTAGTGAAATAAGAATGAATTATGAGTTACATAAAAGAATAATAGAAGAAGATTTATTGGAAAAATTATCTGCTTCTGGTGCAGTACTTATAAAAGGACCAAAATCCTGTGGAAAAACAGCAACCGCGAAACAATATGCAAAAAGCATTTTAGAAATAGATAGGGATAAACAGGTTCCAGTAGTAATGGCGACAAATCCTCAACTTTTATTGCTAGGGGATACGCCCAGATTAATTGATGAATGGCAAGAACAACCCGAAATTTGGAATTATGTAAGGCATGAAGTTGACGACCGTAAAGCTAAAGGGCAATTTATCCTTACAGGTTCTGTCAACCCAAGTGATGACGTCAAACTGCATAGTGGTGCTGGGCGTTTTACTGTTGTACAAATGGACACCATGACTTGGCAGGAATTAGGTTATTCAACTGGAATAGTTAAAATTTCGGATTTGCTGCTAGGAGACTTTCCAGACCTCTACGATCCTGGTATTTCGCTTGATTTTATTATAGAGAAAATGCTGATAGGTGGGTGGCCTACTTTATTGAATGAAAACGTGAAAAATGCCCTCAAAATGAATAGAGGCTATGTCGATTTGCTTTGTGAAGTGGATATGAGCAGGGTTTCGGGAGTTAAACGAGATCCGTTAAAAGTTCGCAGTTTATTACGTTCAATTGCAAGGAATACCGCAACATTGGTAGATAATAAGACATTAGAACAAGATGTAAAAACTTCTGATAGAAATGAATTATCGAGAAATACAATTTCAGAATATCTAGATGCACTGTCTCGCTTAATGATTTTGTTTGAACAACCTGCTTTCAGTCCGCATATTCGCTCATCGGCATCTATGCGTAAATCAGCCAAAAGACATTTGTGTGATACATCTTTGGCGGTAGCAGCTTTGGGATTAAATAAAGAATCGTTGGTAAAAGATATAAAATACACAGGTTTTTTGTTTGAGTCATTGGCAACGCACGAGTTAAATGTGTATGCCAAAGCAAATGATGCAAACGTATTTCATTATAATGATTCGTATGGTTTGGAAGTTGATACTATTGTTCAGAAACGTAATGGTGATTATGCAGCTTTTGAAATTAAACTTGGTGTTGGATATATCGAAGAAGCCGCCGAAAATCTAAAAAAATTTGCAATAAATATTGATACTGCCAAAATGGATTTGCCAAAATCATTAAACATTATTACTGGAACAGGGATGAGCTATCGCCGACCAGACAAAATAAATGTAATTTCGTTAGCTTCACTGGGAAAATAAATATAGCTCTTGTATCCACAAACAACAAACACCAAACAAGAAACAACAAACACCAAACAAGAAACAACAAACAAGGAACACCAAACACCAAACAAGGAACAACAAACAAGGAACAAGGAACAAGGAACAACGAACAAGAAATAACAAACAAGGAACAACGAACAACAAACACCAAACAACGAACACCAAACAACGAACAAGGAACACCAAACAAGGAACACCAAACAAGGAACACCAAACAAGGAACAAGGAACAAGGAACAAGGAACAAGGAACAAGGAACAAGGAACAAGGAACAACGAACAACGAACAAGGAACAAGGAACAAGGAACAACGAACAAGGAACAAGGAACAAGGAACAAGGAACAAGGAACAAGGAACAAGGAACAAGGAACAAGGAACAAGGAACAAGGAACAAGGAACAAGGAACAAGGAACA
>JAVEPM010000270.1:0-2714 GCA_034008115.1 Methanolobus sp. | reverse complement strand
ATAGGATAAAAGTGCAGGGAGATTCCAGAAAGTGAAAAATCCAATTCGGGCGTTTGTTGAATGGTATCAGTCCCTTGCCCTTGGTCACAGGCAGTACCTTGCCCATATGTTTTTTGTTTTAACAACCCAGAACACAATGGATCTTGCAATGGCAAAGGAGACGTCACCGGATCGGTTTTTAACCCATGTAATAAAGAAGGATTTCCCTGTACGGGTGGTTGCACGAATGGTCGTTATCCGGGGAATTTTTGATTTTATTTTTTTGAACAAGGATCAGCTTGTCCAGGAAACACCGGGGGCACCATTCATTGTAGATATTTCACAAAAATACTGGGAAAAGGGGTTTGAATCCTGGAGGATGCTGCGTGGAAAGGAACTGTCGGATATTTATACTCAACTGTGGTTAAAGGCGGAGTTGAAAAAACTCGGTCTTTGAGTTCACCCCCATGATTTTGGTGGTATCGATATGTCCATAAAAAAAGGGGAGGGAGATATGAAATATCTACCTCCCCCTTATTGCGTTTAGATCATCCTTCCCGCATGGCCCTGTCCACATTGATCAGGAGGGGCTCCAGCAGGTAGCTGATTACACTTCGTTTTTTTGTTGTGATATAGCAGGCCGCCGGCATTCCCGGTGAAAGATATGCGTTGCTCTCCTCTAGATCCTCCTGGGTGACCTCGATATAGGCAATGTAATAGCTCATCGTTCCCCCCGGGGTCTCTTCATTGCTGAGATCTGCCGCTATATAGGATACTATCCCAGGCACAGGCGGGGTGGTGTCCCGGTTGAATGCGCTGAGCTGAACCTTTGTCTCCTGCCCCTTGTAGACCCGGGTGATATCCTGGGGGCTGACTCTGGCACTTATGATGAGCTTTGATTCGGCGGGCACGATGTCAAGGAGGGGCATTCCAGGGTTGATTACGCCGCTGTCCTCGGAGTGGATACGCATATTGATCACTTCACCGCTGATGGGAGCGCGGACTGTAAGGCGCATCTGGGTATCGGTGGCAGGTTTGATCTGTTCTTTGATTTCAAAGATCATATCCTTTGTTTCCGCAAGCTGGGTGATCGCTTTTTCACGGTACTGGTTTTTCATATCAACTATTCTGAGATTGTACTCTTCGATCATCTGGCGGTATTCTGCCATGTCCTGCTTTAATTTTCCCCTGCGGCCCTTATGCTCTGAAAGTCTTCGCTCAAGTTCCATTATTTCAGGTCTTCCCACGTAGTTTTCCTGAAACAATGTTTTTTTGACTTCAAGCTCTTCGGTGAGGTTGGCAATTATATCTTTTTGGGTGACAAACTCTTCATCTGCGCCGTCAATTCTGTTGCCAAGCTGTTTTATCTGGGAATGATAAAGGGATGTTTTCCCCTCCAGGTCAGATTTGCGAGAGATGAAAATATCATTTTCCGATTCTATAATCTTACTTATATCTCTATTTTCTTTTTCATTGGCAAGCTCCTCTGACCAGGTGATCTCTGGGGCCATGGCAATTTCTGCCGTCAGTCTGTCATATTCAGCAAATTTTCCGTACAGTTTACCCCTTAGAAGGTCCACGTTGGCCTTGACCCTGATGCTTTTGAGGAGGATGAGGGTATCTCCTTCCTGAACCTTGTCCCCCTCCTTGACAAGGATCTGATCGATCATACCACCTTCCAGGTGCTGCACAGTCTTTCGTTCGCCAGACACCTTTACCGTTCCTTGGGCTATAACCGCTCCCTGGAAAGGGAAAAAGACTGACCACGCTGCAAGCCCTCCAAAGAAGCAGAGAATGATCAACATACCTGCAATAATATATTTGGTTGGGTTTGTGTTTAAGATTTTATTTGTCTCTTCCATTGTTTTTCTCCTGATTAATTCTGCTTGGTTTGCTCCAGGACCGCTGCTGCCTGGGGCTGCTGCCTTGGTTGAGCATTTGCCTGCTGCTGGGGATTTGTCAGTTTTGCAAGAACCTCCTTGCTGGGACCAAATATGGCAACCTGTCCATCTTTCAACATTAAAAGTTTGTCTGTTGTTACAAGTAGATTGGGTCTGTCTGTTACGATTACCACGCTCTTTTTTTCGTTTTTCAATATCTGCAATGTGGTGATCAATGCTTTTAACCCGGTGTCGTCGAGATTAAGGTGGGGTTCGTCCATGACAATCACCTGGGGGTCGTTGTAAAGCGCCCTTGCAAGTGCAATCTGACGGCGCTGGCTGCAGGAGAGGTTTTTGCCCCTAATGTCAATCAGGTAATCATACCCCTTGGGCAGTTTCAGGATCATCTCGTGGCAAAAGGCCTTTTTAGCGGCAAGAACCACTTTTTCCGAATCAACCATAGCAAGTCTTGCAATGTTTTCCCCGATGGTCCCAGAAAAAAATTCTATCTCCTGGGATACATACCCCAGATGCTGTCCAAGATCTTCCCTCTCCCACTGGTTTATCTCTGCGCCGTCAAGGCGCATTTTGCCTGCACTGGCGGGCCAGATTCCAAGAATCATCTTTACCAGCGCTGTTTTCCCCGAAGATGAAGGGCCGAAGATCCCTAGGGTCTCTCCGGGTTCAAGGGAGAAGGATATATTGCGAAGCAGGGTCCTGTTGTTTATTGCAAGGGTTAAACCCTCTGCCTGGAGCTTTCCCTCGGGTTTGGGAAGGGCGAGGGTGGTTTTTGATGGTTTGATCTCTATAAAATGGGTGAGGCGCTTATAGGCAGAGATGGCTTCAATGGATGTT
>JAVEPM010000269.1:0-2752 GCA_034008115.1 Methanolobus sp. | reverse complement strand
TGTTATCAAATGCTACTATGAACGCTTATACTATGCATAGTGCAAGATGCAGAATGCATCGTATACATGAATAAAAAAGAAAAGAGTAGTCTAGTATTGACTACTCTTTTCTATGCAATTGCTATCAATTCTATACTATTTAATATTATTGCAGTATTCTATGATATTGTTTAGTGAAATGAGATAACTATCATCAATGTAGTCGTTGTCTAACATGTACTGTAAAAACGTCTTTGTATTGAAATGCAAGTATATATGTTCGTCATCTGAAAGATGTTCGATGCAAATGCATCGAACAATATCAGAAATAGAAATGCACAACGTATCATTGTTAAACAATTTAATCAACTCTCTTTCATAAAATGTACTACAAATAAATTGCTGCACATATTTTCAAAAAACGATGAACTCTTTCTTGTAACGTTGTTGCAAGAAAAGAGTTTTGAAGTGTAGTGTAAAAATCGTCATGCATTGAAACAAAATCGAATTGTTTTAACACGTCTTCTTCATCGAATGAAAGTTCAATCAAATGCTTTTTTTGTAACAAGCGAACAGTATAAATGAAATGCTGTATACTTGTTTTTCGTATGTTATGCATTGTCATACTTATCACTCTTTTCTGTTAAAGTAGAACATGCGCATCATGTATATATTGATGCGCATGTTCTTCAAAATTACTTCAATAACTTTTGTATCTCATGCTTTTATCTCACTTGCGACAGTAACGATTTTAGTTTCTTTGTTAACTGCAATAGTATGTGAAGAATATCTTTTAGCATATTTTGCGTTCTGCAAGTCGCTCATCATAGTCTTTACTGTTACGACTGAAAGAGCTTTCAGAGCATCAGATACAGTCTGTACTATCTCATTTCTTGTGTGTTTTGCGTCTCTCGCAAGTGCAAGTATCATATTCGCGCATTTCTGAGTATTGCTAATTTTCTTTGCTTCTCTTACTTCTTCTTTCTTTACTTCAACTGCTTTCGCTTCAACTGCTTTTTCTTTCTTACTTGCGTTCTTCTTACTAACTGCTTTTTTCGTTGCTACTGTCATTTTGTATCACTCTCTCTTTCAGCATATTTCACAAGTGCTTCTCACTTGCGATAAGTACAGTATAGCACTCTATAGTAGAAAGTCAACTACGCATGAAAAGACTATACACTTAATATAATTCTACTGTATTTTACTGCATTCTACAATACTATAGAGTTTTATAAAATAGTAGTGAATTGTATAGTCATTCGGGTACAATTCGATCACAGTACCGCTTGTGAAAAATATAGCTGAATAATGCATGTCTGATATTCATGAATATCAGAATGCAATAGAATTGCTATTACAATACACTACAATTCAATTTTTTTAGAATATCAGAATATTATATAGTTTGATAGAATCGACTAGAATTGAATATACAATCTGATACATAAAAACGCTTGTGAAAAATATAGCTGAATAATGCATGATGCAGAATGCATTTTATAAAATGCTTGTCTGATATTCATGAATATAAGAATATTCTACAATATGACACAATACTATAGATTATTATATAATAGTAAAATATCTGTTACGATTGAAACAGGAGTAGGAAAAGTGTATAATTGTATAGTAATCAGGATACAATTAAGGATGCGTGTGACATTGTGTACATGCATCCTATAGAATGTTTTTTGCATAAGTGAAGAATGCAGAATGCATCAATGAGGAATGTTTTTTACATGATGCATCAATGAGGAATGTTTTTTGCATCAGCAACAAATGTTTTTTACATGATACATTCTTCAGAAATGCAGAATGCATCGAGGAAGAATGTAGAATATAGAATGCATAAGTGAAGAATGTAGAATGCATAAGTGAAGAATATAGAAGGTAGAAACAATGTACAACAATCAGAAAAACAGAAAAATCCATCCAGTTTCTCTTCCAGTTTCTCCGCCAGGCCGTTTCTCCGCCAGGGGTGCGCTAGAAGGCGCTCATTTTCTACCGGTATGAATTCACCTCTCACCTCTAAAAAAACGATTACGGAGCCGAAAATTCGCCACGTATTTTGGACTAGGTAGCATGAAAAACCTCGTATGATTTTTATGGATTCCTTTTCTCCTCGAAATATTCGGTACCATCCATAAGAAATAAAAAATAAATGGAACCAATTTACGCAATTTATGCCTTAAAAACGGGTCTGGTATTATCACATGCCATTTTTCTATAATCCAACTATTGTCATACCAATCACCCATCGAAAACTCAATCAGGTACATTTTCTCAAATTGAACCTACCTAAATAAAAATAATCCAATCCTATTTTTATAAAATAATCCGTTGTGTATATGTCCAATATTTCATTTTTATGCATGTATCCGTAGGATACTTATGCTCCATTTATCTACCGGAGGTTGGCAAATTTTTATAATTGGGGAAAATTCTAGATAATGGAGGGCCTGAGGTATTTTGGAAAATTTATCTAGAACATAGATTGTGTACAAATAATTAGGCCTTTAATCCACCCTCCCACCATACTGGTGTATTGGATTATAAGCACAAAATTTAAGGATTTTCACATTTTTCGGCTCCATTTTTACTATTTTTCGGCTCCATTTTTCACCTGTTTTTCAATCCATTTACTATATAAACTTAAAAAATGGACACACCTTATTCATTCAGTATCTATATAGATAAACAATCTAGACAGTACCTACCCATATTACGGATTAATACTACCCAACATACCACCGTAGTGGATACTGGGTAAAAT
>JAVEPM010000268.1:0-2757 GCA_034008115.1 Methanolobus sp. | reverse complement strand
TGACTTATGCGCTCACTATACATTTCAGACAAAAGCCCTTGTTGGTCAACAACGCTAAAATAATATAATGATGATTTCGATTTATCATAACCAAATATAGTATCAACTGCAAACCAATGGTATATACTTGATTCTATAGCGCCAAAATTAAAAGTATTTTGATACAATAATGGACTTACCAATACACCTAAAGAATCATACCCACCACCACCTGATTTAGTGGGTAAATCAATCGAATTGAAATCAAAAGATTTAACCTCCCCCATAATATCAGAAGCTGTATACGTTTTGCCTGAATAATAAATTGTTAAAGTATGAACAGCCCCTGGTATACCTTTTATAAGGTTTTTTGAAACGTATGTGCCTTTCCTTTTTTGCTGGCTATTAATATTTGGGTGATTAATTGCTTCAATAAATTCATAATTATTGTCACCAATTTTTAAGTTTACTTCTGCACCGGATATTGAGTCAATACTATGCTCATTTAATAACATAGGCTTTGTTAGCGTAATTTCATGGTATTCCATTTCTGAAGTAATTCCACCGGTTATTACAATCTCAGCGTTTGTTTTTTTATTGCCAGTAATTTTTGAAATATCCTCATAATATGAATCTTCGCAAGAAACAAAAATTAATGATAGTGTAATAACCATTAATTTTATATTAAAAATGTAAAGATACTTAGTTGACATAATTGTTAATTGAATTTAAAACTATATGAAAAATTAGGAATCACTCTAAAAAAATGAAATACTGATACTTTGTCGCCAATTCTATTATTAAAATTATAACCCATTGGATTACGTTTGGCATATAAATTATAAACCCCGATAGTTAAGTTATGCTTTGTTTTTTTCTTAGCCGGAGGGTCAAAAATTAATGCTAAATCTAAGCGATGATAGTTTGGAAATTGTCCGCTATTCCGTTCAGAATAAATTGGTATTTGTGGCTGCCAATCGAATGAAGCAAGATCACCAATGTGAGGGAAACCTGCTTGATAACCAATAGGAAAAGTTGCGGGACGACCGCTTGTAAAAGTCCAAAACGCACTTATCTTAATCTTTTCTGTAAATTCATGAACTATTTGGACTTTAATATCATGCGGAATATCATAAGGAGCAGGGTATGTATCTTTAGATGTGGCCCCTTTTATTGTGTATTGAGCTCGAGAGAAAGCATAGCTTACACTACCTTTTGTTTTGCCAGTTTTTTTCGTTAAAATAAATTCAAAACCATAGGCATTGGCTTTTCCGCTTCTTATTTCACCATCAATATAAGGGTTATCGGTCAGTATGGCATGATCAATATAATCAATTTGATTGTTAATTAAACGATAATAAGCTGTTGTTGAAAACATTATTTTTTCTCTGTCCCAGAAATAGCTAGATAAAAAATTATTGCTAATTAGTGGTTTAATATTGGCTGAAGCAGGCATCCATGTTTCCAAGGCAGTGTATGAATACGCATTGTTTGAAAGTATTTGAACAAATTGTGATGCTCTTGTGTATGCTACTCTATATGAATTGTTTTTTGACTTATTAATATTAATAATTACTCTTGGTTCAATGTTTTTATAGGTATTCCAAACTCCTTTATTTTCAATATTAATTTTTATAGGTAAATAATTTTCATCAAAAGAATACCATTTTGCATTTCCCGTATTTTGAAACATCGAAAATCGAATCCCATATTCGGCATCAAAAATATTATTAAATTCTATTTCATTTGAAATATAGGCACTTGATTCTATTGCTGACATATTGGAATTTATGCTTTCCATATAATTTGATTGCCCAGGGGTATAGTCGTGTAAAATTGAATTAACCCCTAATCGTATGGTGTTTTTGGGATTAAAATACCAGGTAAAATCTAATTTAGCATTTATATCTTCAACGCCAGTTTGCCAAGTATATGGTTTTGTATTTTTAGATTCGGGTAATGTAAGTGTATTTTTGTACTTACTATATAGTACTGTAGTATTTAAAAAAGCATTATTGTTAACTATATGGTTCCACCTGAGAGTAGATGTTGTATTATACCACTTGTTGTTGAACGATGCCAATGTGTTTATAAAGTCAGTCCCATGATATACTGAAAAAAACAAATGATTATTTCTGTTGATTTTATAATTTATTTTACCATTTAAGTCATAAAATGAAGGAACAATACTAATACTTTCTGATGGTTCTACAAATAAGTCAAAATTGCTTTTTCTTGCTGACATTACAAACGATGACCTTTCTTTTATTAAGGGACCAGTTACTGTTAATCTAGATGCAATTATACTAACACCACCGTAAACTGAATAATTATTACGATTACCTTCTTTCATTTTTGTATCGATTACAGATGATACTCTGCCTCCAAATTGTGCTGGATACGCAGTATTATAAAATTTCACATTTTTTATTATATCGGGGTTAAAAACCGAAACAAAACCATATAAATGAGAAATATTATAAACCGGAACTTCATCTATTAAAACATAGTTTTGGTCTCTATTTCCTCCTCTAATATATAAACCAGACGAACCTTCGCCAATGTTTTTAACTCCAGGTTCCAGTTGTATGGCTTTAATAATATCATGCTCACCAAAAGCTGTTGGAAGCATTTTAATGTGTTCAATTGAAATTGTTTTGTGAATATTTTCAATTTGTTTCGATTTCTCAGAAGTGATTACTACTTCATCCAAATAAAGAATATTCTTTTTCAATTTGACATTAACTAATGTGTCTTTTGTTAAGTTTATCCTTATTT
>JAVEPM010000267.1:0-2778 GCA_034008115.1 Methanolobus sp. | reverse complement strand
TTCCGCCCTCCTGAATATAAAATACTAACGCCTTAATAATCGTGTCTTGTGTGTGGTTTTCTTTCCAAAGTCTATTGCATTCCATTTTGTAGTCCATTTCAGGAACGCTTTCTTTAATATCGTAATCTTCACAGTTTGTTAAATCTTCATTTAAGTTTTTCATCTACCTTACCTCCTTATTTCTTAAATAATTTTCTACAAGTTCTTGCGTTAAAGAATAATTTAATAAAACCCCAACGCTCAACTGCTTTATTAGGTCTTTCAATATCTAACATATAAATATCATTTTTCCACTTTTCTTTTAATCGCTTAAACATTTTCTTTTACCTCCTCATATGTTTTAATAAAAATGTCAGGTTTACAAGGATAAATCTCACCATTTACACCTTTGATGATGAAGTCATTAACTTGAGCTGTCATTACACCCTCAAGTGTTTTAATCTTCATTGTGGTTGGTTCTAAACACGGCCTACGAAACCACACATTTCCTTTTTTTATTTCATCAATAATCCATATTGGGTCTTCTGTTTGTTTGTTGTCTCCAGTCCATTGAAAAGCTTCTATTACTATTGGTTTTTTTCTATATTTCATTTTTCTTTTACCTCCTTCGGCAACGTCTTGCGTATCTCAATCGTGCAGTATATTAACGTTTTCATTCTATCCACCCCAATTCAATAAGTTTTTGGTGTATGGCTTGGTGGTCTGATTTTGCGATTGAGGTGTCCGATAAACTAACATAATAACTACCATATTTTTTTGATATGTATATTTTCCATTGAGTATATTTTTTTAAAGTGTAAATATAGTATTCTTCGGTTTCTTTTAATTTAAACCCCAACTTCTCAAACATATCATCGGCTGTCGGTGGGGTAGCCTTATTAACCAAATCAGCAACTTTACAAAAATATTCTTGCAATGTTATATCGTGCGGGTATTTCTTCGACAATTCATATGTCATCGCTTCCAACTCTTTATTCATCTTCATCACTCCAATCAAGTGTTGATATCATTTCAAACGCATATTCTACTAAACACCCTGTGGAAAATGTTTCAAAAATATATCTGCAAAAATCCTTAATCATACCATTTTTTAACATAGTGACTTTATCTTCCCAGTACTCTTTTACTTTATTTTTTTCTATATACTCAATACATTCCTTGACTATTGTGTCTATACTTTTACTCATCTTTATCACCTACTAACTTATTTAACCCATTCATAGCATCAACGATATCACCTTGCCATTTTTGATATTCTTGACTATTCCTATCGCTAGGCTCTGCATTTAAACCGAGTAATAAGGTATATGCTTTATCTTTCAACTCCTCAAGTTCGGTGAGGGATTGACCTACAGCATTCCAACTAATAACCCATAAATCATTTTCTTCGTCATAATAGATTTTGTCTTTTAATTCTTGACTAATTTTAATGTCTTTAAGCCATTCTTTACTAGGTTTCATTTCATTTTCTCCTTAAACTATATTTTTTTTGGTCTTTTAATTCCTTAAAATCATTTGATGTTGATGAATAACCATTATCACCGTAAGCATTAGCGCAGTGGTAAACATAACGTGTAAGCGTATTTCCCCAGAAGTTTTTTACACCTTTTAGCTCAATACCTCTATCGTGTACTACCGTTACATTACATTGTTTACTCTCATATTCTTTGCCAAATACAACTGTTACATTATTATTTTCATCTACATATACTTGCGGTTTTCTCATTTCATTTCCTCCTCTAAAGCCTTGATTTGTTCTCTTACATATTCTAAAGCGTTGCTATTTTCAAAGAATAAAACATCTTGAAGCTCATCATTATCGTTGTAAGTTAATCTTGCTTTTAACAATTTAATTTCTCTATTTTTTAATTCCAGCAACTTATCTTTTTTTACTTGCTGGGGTAAATAAATATCTAACGCCAGTGCTACCGCTCTTTCTTCTTCAATAGGACTATTGTAATAGTTGTTCCTATATTTATTTAATACTTTTCTTGCTTCCTTAATCATTTCATTTCCTCCTCAAACCTTTTAAATAATCTACTAATTTTAATACCGATTTCTTGATATGAATAATTAACTGCTAATATTTCTTGAATGTTTTCTATAAACTTATCTTTCTTTTCTTGCTTTTGTTTCAACTCCTCAAGTTCGGTGAGGGATTGCTTGATGACTTCATCTGTACATTCCATAATGATTGGTTTCATTGGTTGTGATATTGCAAATTGGTTTATTACTTGTGATAACCTCTCAATTTGAATTCGTAATTTTATATTTTTAATTCTCGATTTAATATACATTTCTTCTGAATGAGTTTCACATTTATTTAACACATCTTCCCATCTTAACATTTCTTCGTTTAACGCTTTCAGCTCTTTACTCATCTTTTTCACTCCAATCTAATCTTTGACCGCACACTGCACAATATGGCATATCCGCTTGTGGTCTTAAATCTTCATTACAACCAGGACAATGTGGTACATATACTTTATAGACTAAATCTTCATTAACTGCCGTAAATGCTTGCAATATTGGTTTAATTGCCTCACTTTTAATGTGATTATCAATATAATTTTTGTAATCTTGCATATCACTTTTTAATGTTCCACCTAGTAGAGATATTAGTATTTTGCCTTGTGGGCTAATAATATCTATGCTTACTCTGCTATCTCCTGGTGTTGGTTCAAATTTTATTTCGTAATTTTTGTAGTTCATTTCATTTCCTCCTCTAACTCTTTCATAACTTCAGCAATCAACAACCTTAATCGTTTTAACTTTGAT
>JAVEPM010000065.1:0-18830 GCA_034008115.1 Methanolobus sp. | reverse complement strand
CAAGATAAAGTTGTAAAGCCTGTCGTTTAACAGAATCGGGGCTGGCAGTTGATTTTAGCTCCACTGAATAGTTATATCCGCAATCATGACATTTGTAGCGCTGGCGGCCAGCAGCCATACCATTCTTGGCATTTTTCAACTCCTCATCCGTAACATCAGCCCCTGTAATTGGAGAGAAATCCCTTTTGATGAGTATCTCAACACGTTTGATGTTTTTGCTCACAAGAGAAGCAACAGTATTACCTGCAGGTCTGGCAAAAAATCAATGAAAACAGAAATAAGAACAAAATTATGTGCTGAATAAAAAAAAGAATAAGTAGTAGGCATAAAGCCTACACTTGTTTTGAAATTATTTTGCCGGGATGATGAGTGACCTCTCACCAGCAGGCTCGAACTCTTTGAGTGCACCTCTTGCAAACTCTTTCCTTGGCTGTGTAAAGTCAAATGGAAGGAGTTTGTCTGCAAAACAGACCTTGACAAGTGGGTTGAGTGCGTATGCATCTCCACGTCCTGCGTGTGCACCTGAAGTGATAGCTGCGTATCCACCCTGGTGACCTACATTCATTGCGTAGTTTGGATAGTTTGGTCCACGCAGTTCAAGAGCCAGACCTTCGTCGGACTGGTATGAGAGAACGTTGGTTGCACCACACTGGTCCTGCAGGTCGTATCCGAAGAAACCGAGTCTTCCGAGTGCTTCCTTGTGCAGGTACATACAGAGGTACCATCCAGATAGACCAGCGTTTCCGTTTCCTGTTGCAATTGATACAGCGGAACCGGCTGCTGCGGAAAGACTTGTTCCTCTCTGTGATCCACCAAAGTGGTCTTCGAGGGTTGTTGGATACTTCTCGTAGTTCTCAAGACCGTAGATCGTGGACTCTGTTGTAATGTCCTTTACTACATCGAGGCTTGCCTTGACCTTGTTGTCTGTACCCTTGTTTGCCGCACCATCGTACTTGTCGTTGATGTAGTCAACGTTGTAGTAGAGGTTGTCATCAAGGATGTTGTTACAGTATGCTGCTGTTGCGTACTGAGTGAAACCTACACCACCGGACATGTATGAACCAAGCCAGATCTGGTCGTAAAGCATACATCCTGCACCGACTACTTCAAGAGCAACGTGTGCTGGATCTTCTGCGTCTACACGGCTTGTCTGTACGATATCTGCGAGGTGGCCGAATGGAATTCCTCCAGGTTCGTTTGGTGAACGTGCACGTCTTGCTGGAAGCATTTCACCCATCTGGATAACACCAGCGTGCTTTGCCGCGTATGAAAGATCAGCAACTGCTGCTTCACCAGCACACATGCTGTATGCTGAAATGAATGACATACCGACCTGCATAGCCATCCACCTGCTTGTCTGACCACCGTCTGTGGTTCTGCTGACAATTGTTGGAATGTGTGCTGCCTGCCAGGATGTTTTACCAATAGCTGCTTTGAGCTGCTCTGCCTGCTCTGCAGGGAATTCCTTGTTGATGTCTATAAGGAACTGGCTGTCGATCTCATCTGCAAGTTCATCGTCACCGGTGAAGATCTTTACATAACAGTCATCTACAAGTGCAGGATGTGTCTCGACCATGTGTTCCTGAACAACTGCTCCACCAGGAAGTGCGTGGTTAAGTGTTTCAAGATAGTGGTTGATAGTTTCTGGTGTGACTTCGATACCAAGCCTCTTCTCGAGTGTCTCGTGTGCCATGTCCATACCGACAACTACGGTCCTTCTGATGTCATCCCACATCTGCTGCATTGCAGCATTGTTGACGTAGTGAAGATCATCCATCTCGACCATATCCTCTGTTCCTGAAAGGAAAGATGGGGTAAGTGCTCTCTGACCTAGTGGGATACCACCACAATGCATCATTGGATTGTAACCGACTAGTCCTCTCTTCTTTGCGAGGGCCTCACCAGCTTTTCTCATTTCTAATTTTCTAGGGTTCTGATCTACACCAAGTCTATAGTACTCAACAGTCTTGTCGGTGATTTTTCCACCTTCCATCTTGTTAGTACCATGTTCTTTTGTGTACTTGATCTCCATTTGTTTTGCAAACTTTCTCTGTCTGTCATCTGCCATTATCATCACCTCAGTTTTCTGGCTTGAAACCATAAGTGGTTCTCTTATCGAATACCCTGTGTACCCATTCAATGACTTCTTTATCGTCTCTGAATGCAACGTTGTCAACACGGTATATGGTTGTTCTCTTTGCTGCTTCTTCTGCAGACATTGGTTTTCCGAGGTCAACCTTCTTGTCGATCGGTCTTCCGACCTGGTCCTTGTGCATTATAATTACATCGCCTTCTTTTCTGCATCTTTCAAGCATGTCAAACATTACACCGTCTTCTGGAAGTCTGAGTGAGTGACCATGTACTGTTGCGCCTCTAAGGCATGCAAGTGCTGGGCAGCTCATCTCTGTTTCCATCTGGAACTTTGCAATCTCTTCCATGTCTCTTTCACGAGCTTCAACGACCTGACGACCGGAAAGTGTACCAGGGTCAACGCCTCTGAAGTTGATTGCTGCCGCGTAGGACCTGAAGTATGGTGTTGATGGTGCGTTGTACATTGAGTCAACGAACTGTACGTACCTTACTCTGTCACCAGCTTTTGCGCCTGGTGTTGGTTCTACTATTTCTCTGATCGAGCATTCTGGTTCCCCCATTTCTGCAAGTGGTGGGTGAGTGCTTGGGTAGTCACTACCTGGTGCACGGTGTCCGAGAACAAGTGTCAAGTCATCGTCGGAGATATCTCTGAGTTTCTCCACATTGCCGGACATGTGTTTTCTTCTATTTTCAGCAACTGATGTTGCTCCTGGATAATATTGTGGTTCATATGCCATAATTATTCACTCCTAATTCTCTAATGATCTCATTGTGGTTTTCACGGCTTTCACGAGTTCGTTCAGTTTTTCTCTCGAACATGATTCGCCTCGTGTCACTCCGGTCACAATTTCCATTACCCTTCCTTTTGTTAAAATATCACCATCTTTTGGTTTCACAAGTTTTGTCTTTACTCCTGCCTTTGCGAAATCCTCAAAATCAACAAGGGTCTGGCAAACAACTACTGCAGGAATATCTGCTTCCTCAAGTATCTTCTTTACCTTCCTCACCACGTGGTCCCTTATGTTCCCTGTGTGGATAACAGCAACTTTATGTCTGTTTATCTGTGCGATCTCTTCAGGATTCATTCCAAAAGAGCCGGAACCCATATTGGTATCCGGAACACCTTGACCGGTGCTCAGCACAAGCACACTGACCTGGATTTCCTCTCGACGCATTCCGTATGTCAATTCACAAACGGGTTTTGTGATATGTCTTCTACCGGGGCTCATTGCAACTGCGATCACATCAGGTCTGCCAGTTTCAGAAAGAGTGCCACGCTGTGCAAGCCCTCCACCTCTGCCAAGACCCATTCCATGCCTACAATCAACAACCTGTGTTTCCCGATCGAACATGCTATCACTCATCTTTGATTTCAGGTTTAAGGATGCATACTGGTTGGTTCTTCAGTTTTCCTTTGGGATCTGTCATTCCTATCATCATAGGGTCAGCACCTGGTCCGCGTTTTGCATAATCGCTTACAGTCTGTCTTTTTGGAATGAAATTTCCTTCCCGGAATTCAAATGATACAGGAAGAACTCGCTCGCAAACGTCCCTTACACGCCCTTTTACATCAGCATCGATAACTTCCATTCGAATGCTACCAACGCTTACGGCAAGTTCTATTGCCTGACCTGCGACTTCGATAACAGTGTTCCCGGAATGTTTCACAGGAAGTCCTGTGGCAGGTCCGTATGGAACGGTCTGTGGAAGTCGGGGTCCATGAATGAACAGCCTTATGATACCTTCGATCTCAGCTATCTCATTGAGTAATGATTGGGCTGTTTCTGGATTCAGCAGCCTTGAAGGAAATATTTCAAGCTGCACAATGTTTGCGTCGGAAAAAGCTTCGGACATTTTTGCTACCTTTTTTGTTTAATGTGATATCTAAGGAGAGAAATTCATTCTTAGAGTGCACCTGCTACTGCCTTGATTGGTTCCTTGAACTCTGGAATAGATCCAAAGACGTTACCGACAAGTGCTGATGTCTTTTCAACGCTGAACATCTGTGTGCCTGCATCAAGTGAGACTGCTGCACATACACAAGGAATTGCGAAACCTCTGGAGTGCCTGGTTACAACGTGGTTACCGTTGAAGATACCTGGTCCGCCACCACCATAGATGGAGTGACTGAAGAATGAGAATCCTACTGCAGTACCCTGTGCTCTACCCATGTCACAACCTGGAAGTCCTGTTTCCTTCTCAAGCATATCGTTGAAGTAGAGGATAGTTGAGGATACGTTCTGAGCTGCTCTACCTGCTGCACAGTTTACCATGGTTGCTGCAAGCTGACCTGCTGCTGCACATGCATTCCACATGGAAACATCGTTTGCCTTGTAGAAGTTGTATCCTGATGGTGCAGTCTTGTCAACTGAGATGACACCTGATTCAAGAGCTCTGTCAACAGTGGACTGAATAACAGTACCGATTGTACCGTTCTTGCCGTTCTCTTTTACGATGTCGTAAACGAAGTTGCCTGCGTTAAGACCTTGATATGCAAGACCAAGTAACTGGTGTCTCTCGAATGGTCCTACAGCGTTACCCATCTCGTACATACCTACCTGCTCGAAGATGGATGAGAGTGCTGCTGCATTCATTGCCTTCTTGCCGGTAATTGCTGCCACGTGGTTTGTTGTGATGTTCCTCAGTGAGTAACCAAGACCTTCGTTGTTCTGTGGGATGCTGAGAATGGATGCGATGTTTGCGCCTTTCATGTCCATTGTCTGTGGGTAGCTTCCCCATACAGCGGACTTTACGATTGGTGCATCGAACATGTCAGTGTTGAACATGTCAATGATTGTCTGAACTACTGCTGCACCGGTTACGGTACTTCCGGATACGTAGTCAGCACCGATCTGTGTCCTTATTGTTGGGATCTGAACGATCAGCTGCTTTCCGCCACCAAGTTCCTTTACGTTGGTGTCGTCATCGTCGCTTACGCTTACGAGCTTTTTTACAGCGTCCATGATTGCACCTGAATTGCCTACGATATCGTAGTCAAGTTCCCTACCAAGGATCTGCTTTTTAGCTCCACCCATAGCACCGGTTTTCAGTGATTTCTCGATACCTGCGAGATTAACTGCAACAGTCCTCTTGGTGTCTTTAATAATATTTTGAATCGCTGCGTTTCTGGTTGGCGCGATATCTAAAAGATCAACGCCACTTTCCAACAGTTTACCTCTGTCGTCGTAAATGTCTATTTTATCAGACACGAATATTTTCCTCCTATGTTTCTATTCAGAAATCACCCATTTGGAAACGTACAGATTAACAAGTGAAAGTCAATTACTCTGTACCACACAGTAATTTCTGTACGGAAATCTTCCAGTGGGAATTCTCTGATTCATTAAGTAACAATGATGTTTAAAGCTTTTGCATCATTTTGGACATTTTCGCAATCGTCAAACGCAAGTATTATGTGTCAATGAAAATAATTGAGTATGTATCCAATAAGAATACTGATAAACAAGATTTTTAAGGAGGTCAATTCCAGACCAGCTTTTTAAGTGATTTTTTGCTAAATCTATACAATAATCACCCACAAAGCTTTAAGTACATATATAATAAGTAATCCGTTCTATGGAAATCACCGCTGACGTAGGAGGCAATCCGGGAATCGATTGCAAAGGATTCTGTACCTATTGTTATTTTAAGAAAGTAAAAGAAAATCCTCCATTTGGATGCAAATACTGCCTTCCCTTCAAAAAAGGTTGTGACTACTGCACCAGAGGTATAAGGGAAGCCTATTCTGGTTTCAAACCAGGGCAATATGTGTTTCAGGAACTTTACCAGAAACTTAAAATGAACTCCACAGATGTCGACAAGATAACCATTAGTGGTGGTGGGGATGTGAGTTGTTATCCTGATCTCATGGAACTTGTGGCTAACCTGTCACAATTCGAATTGCCTATTCACCTGGGCTACACAAGCGGAAAAGGATTCAGCAAAGGCGATGAAGCTGAATTCTTCATAGAATACGGAGTAACAGAAGTTTCATTCACCGTATTTGCAACTGATCCGGAGCTTAGAAGGGAATATATGCGTGACCCTGAGCCCGAAGCCGCACTTGAGGTGTTGCGTCAGTTCTGCCAGCATTGCGATGTATATGCTGCAATAGTCCTTATCCCAGGGGTCAATGACGGAGCAGTCCTCGAAAAAACACTGCAAGACCTTGAGGAAATGGGAGCCAATGGAGCGATACTCATGCGCTTTGCCAACAAGACCCGGGAAGGGCTTATACTTAACAATGCCCCGCTCCTTGAGGGTGTTGAAACACACAGCATAGATGAATTCACAGAAATTGTTCGTGCTGCTGCTTCAAAACACGATCTGCGCATCACAGGAACACCACTGGAAGACCCGCTCATAGGCTCTCCATATGCAATACGCAATGAAAAGGAAGCCCTTGCCCAACTTCCCGAGCTAAGAAAAGATGCTACGATACTCTCCAGCAGGGCTTCTGAGAAAAGACTTCAGGAGATTTTCACAAAACTTGGAAGTGACATCAATGTCGTTGCAGTTGACAAAGATATTGCTTGTCTTATCACCATTGAAGACCTAAAAAAACTAGACCTGAAAGATGTAAAGGAAACTGTCGTAATACCAGGAAGGGCATTCGTACATGATCCGGAAGCAACAGCAGTGCTTTCCAGGGATGGAATCTCACGATTTGTGCGCAGGGGACCTGAAATGCTTACATATGACGGCGAAATGTCAATAGGGCATTCAAAAGAAGAGGTTCTTGAATTCGAAATAGAGCAACTCACAGAGCTTATTCACGGGATAAATGCCATTGGAATACCTGTGAAAGAATGAACATTGGAAAACATAAAAAGATAATATAATAGACGGACTACATGAATTCCATTAGCCCTGTCTGCTTCGAGCGGTCATTCTCAAAAAGGGATTTCATGTCCAACCCAACTATCTCGATCCTTTGTTTTGTATAACTCGAAACATTGTAATCATGGGCTACTTTCTTTGAGACTTCGAGGTATTTTTTCACAGACCCTTCGTGAACCGTGAGTATTACATTTCCACCACATTTTGGACAAACACCTGTAAGTGGTGGCCTGCGGAATTTTGCAGCACATTTAAGGCATCTTGTACTCTGGCGGGAGAATGCCCTGAGATTGCCGAACATGTCTGGCAGGAAGTGGGATATAAGCACCCTCTCAGCCACATCAGAAGCATCCACCGCACGTATCTTATCAGCCAGTGCGAGTTGGGCATCCATCTTCTCTACCATGCTCCCAAGGGTCTTGTAGGCACTGTGAAGAGGGCCAGATGCGATATCACTGGTATGGTGGGTGAACATAAAATGATCATATTGCTCAACAGTTCCAAGCCTGCGGCTTATAAGGTCAATTTGCCCCTCCAGTTCCTTTGGGCTTGTATAGTCCAGAGTCGCTTCATAGAACTCAAGAGGATAATGGTCACATACATCGATATTATGTGCCTCCTTGTCAACCTCACTGGGATCTATGCGCGTTGTAAGAACAAGTGGTGCATCCATTTTCCCACCTCTTTTTTCAGGCAGGTAATCTCTTGAGAAATTGATAAGGCCGTCCATCAACAGCATAACACAATCCTCATCACCATCACAGTTTCTTCTTTTTGCTGCATGGAAGAACGGATGTGCGTAACCCACGGATGCCTTGGTAAAACCTACAAGTCTTCCAAGAACACCTGCTGATGTATGCGGAGCAAGACCCATGAGCATTACCCCCACAAGATCATCAATTATCTCTGCCTTGTAGTATGGTTCCTCACGATAGTATTTCACAAGCAGGTCATCGATGTAATGACTAGTACGCAGGAGGTATTCACCGCAATCGTATGAAACTACAAGATCCTGCACTTTAAGGCAGACTACCTGGTCATCCGTTTCCAGAGCTTTTCCATATATATCCTCTGTGTATCCAAGTTCTTTGAGTTTCTTAACTGTGATACTAAGTTCATCGGCACGGATATGTGTAAGCGGAATGTCGGACATATCATACCTGACAGTCCCATCTTTGAAAGTGAAAAGGCCATGTTTCGCCCGTAAGATACCTTTTTCAAGAGGTTCAGGAGTCATTGTCCCGGACATCATGCGCTTGACACCTTTTACTTCGATATTGGTATCCCGCTCACCAAGTTTTTCAAAAGCAGCCTGGTAGACCTCTTTGAAATCGATGTTTTGCATCTTCACACATGTGGTCTTTGAACCACATTTCGGACATTTCTCCTTTTGCACCGATATGCCACAACGTGGGCATGATAATTTAGGTACTGAGAACTCACCACAGTCACAACGATACCAGAATGTATCCTTTCCGCATGCAGGACACATACGATTACCGATCTCAACCCGAATCTGCCCGACCTTCCCGTTCATAGAAGACATGTAGCCTGCAGCAGCTTCCATTTTCCGTGTATTCCCGGCAGAATCTCCTATGGGGAACAGTACATGAGGGGCGGGAGTCATCTTTCTCTTGTTTGATTTTTCCGGACGCCCCATCCTTGCACCAATTCTTACAGGTGCACGTGCACGTACTACAAGGCCACTCACTTCGTTGACCATTCCCATGCTGTCTGTGGATTCAACAGTAGTCCAATTCTTATTCAGGTCCCTGTCAAGACCCAGACATCTGATAAAAGGCAGAGGCTTATCAATGATGATCTTTCCCTCAAAGATCCTGTGCAGGACAAGCAAATGCTCAAGAAGGATCTTTATTCCATTCTCAATAGTCTTTTCAAATGGCAGTTCAAGGATTGTCCCGTCATCGGAAAGGACAGCGTTCTCTGATATGA
Source organism: Methanolobus sp. (assembly GCA_034008115.1). Lineage (GTDB taxonomy): Archaea > Halobacteriota > Methanosarcinia > Methanosarcinales > Methanosarcinaceae > Methanolobus. The sequence goes on along the minus strand of JAVEPM010000065.1, from coordinate 9,947 downwards.
ACGAGGCAAGTGTGGTAAACTCATCAATTGTGATATCATGCCAGAGATATGTAAATGCAGGATGTAGAGGAACGCCGTATTTGTCACATAGTTCCAGTGCAAATTCCTGTGAAGGTAATTCAAGTTCATTTCGGGAATATGGCGCAGTGGGAACTTGCTTCTCAAACTCCTGTATCCACCATTCAAAACAGTATGAAGATGGTACAAGAGGATGATTGTTCTCAAGGAAATCACCGAAATTGATCAATATCTCACCGATATCCAGTATGCATTCCACTTCCGGATGAATCTGAATCGCATGTTCTTCATCATCCATCCGGATGACATCACCAGACCTGAGTCTGACAGTGGGACCTTCTATACTATCTACTGGTGCCATTCCGGCGGCCTTGCCGGGACGCTCTACCCTGAGCTGGGTGCCTGTTGTGATAAAACTGTCCATTATATACATACTGGCAGGGCTTATGCCGGCTGCTGCAAAGGATGTGTTTCTTGAACGTCCGTACCTTAACCTGAAGCCACCCGGACGCATTGGATGAGAGAACACAGGTCTGCCTGCTATCAGGTCACGCAGGTATTTGTCTTTTGGTTTTACGCCGATAAAACCGTCGTCATCGTCATTATCGTCACTCTTTGTTCCGGCTATAAGTGTGTTCAACCAGTCCCAGCCATCCATTTCGAGATTGTTGACGTGTTTGAGGATCTTCGGAGCTTTTAGAGCCAGACCTTCTGCAAGCACAAGACACATACCACCACGCACTCTGTTGCTATTTATCCTGTCAAGGTTCCTGTAACCTTCAACCTCTTCAGCTTCCGTGGGTTCCCCGTCAATACATATGGGACAGTTTTCCACAATTAGCCGGATCTCATCTTCAGAGGGAGTATACTGCAAGGATGCTACTCGTCTGTAAAGCAGAATTTCCTCAACGTATCGTTCAACTTCTTCCTTGCGTGGCTTGAACCGGTCAATGCCAACCGCACGGCGTACATAGTCACCTACAAGTACGGAAAGTGCCTGGGCTGTACCGCCTGCACTACGTATGGGGCCAGAGTAAAATATCCTGATGTATTCGCTTCCATCATCGTTCTTACCAAGAGTTACTTTGTCTATTCCTTCAATTGGTGCGGCAACCACACCTTCGGTGAGCATTGCAACAGATACGCGTATGGCAGCCTCTATGGCAGCTTCCTTGGATGCAAATTTTCCCACAGCACCCTCAGCAACGGCTTTACCTATTGCAAGAGCGCCTTCTTCACGAGACATAGTCTTTTCATATTTGCGTATCTCCTCTGCAACACCTTTCACACCAATGAGATTTTCCACCCTGTCTGCAAGGTCCTTTGCAAGAGGAATCTCAACATTGGGTTTTGGATCTCTCCCTTTTGAGCGTGCACGGTTCGCAATATCGATCTCACTATGAAGCTTTGATTCAAGCGCCTCAAAATAATCCCTCATAGAATCGCTAACTACTATTTCACCCATTCAGAACAGCCCTCGATGAACTTGCATTTATGCGTTTGTCATTAAAATTGTTTTGCTGCATTAACTGTGCTCTTCACGTATTAATACATTATCAACTTCGATTTCAAAATAAGCCAGTTCCAATAATCCAATCCAAAGAGTATCCATAGATTATTCGACCAGTCACAACAGTTAGATTTATAATAAATACGGCACTAGATGTATCGTAACCTCTCAAAAACAGAGGTAAATAGACTGTGCGAGAGTAGCCAAGCGGTCAACGGCGATGGACTCAAGATCCATTTTCGCAGGAATTCGTGGGTTCGATTCCCCCCTCTCGCATTATTTTTTAAGGGTAATAGGTAACACCAAAAAACCGAACTTTGGTTGAAATTTAACTAGGTTTTTACTAAATCCTATTTTTAATGTTCAACTTAATACTAAAGTTTAATTTTGTAGTTTATACATTTAGAAAATAAAGATGATTAAGTAAGAACCTTTTTCTCTGAAGATTCTACATGTTGTCCAAAATCGCTTTCATCCGTTTTCAATAACATTGACAAGATTAATGATTGATAAATATATACGTTTATAGTGTTTCTATAGTGAGAGGTAATTAGATGGATCATAAAAAATCAATTGTTTTTGTGGCCTTGGTTTCAATGTGTCTTTTGGTATCTGGATGTTCAGGCCCGGAAATGACAACCGAAATTACAGGAAATCATACTTTGAGCTACAAGGATGCAAACCTTACATTGACTTTAACACCTGAAACGATAAATGCAAGTGAACTTTCAAACCTGCAGCTTGGTTTAAAAAATGAAGGGAAATACCCAATTAATGTTGATAAATTCCGCCACCAATGTAATTATAAAATTATTTATGCTGATGGGTGGGACGTTGAATATGAGTCTATGCCGATGTGTCTACCGATAGGGGATGATTCACTTATCGAGATTATGCCTGGGGAATCGTACACGGTAAACGTAGATGACGCAGGTCATTGGCAAGGACAGTTAAGAAAAGGCAACCAATCAATATCTGTTGTGTATTATCCTTCAGGTAGTAGCTATACCACTCATAAATTTTGGACGGGAAAGCTGAGATCAAACAACATAACTTACATTTCTGAGAGCTTCAAAAATGAATCACAGGAAACCATAGAAGGCAACTTAATATTTAATGGTACGATTCAGCAAGGGGATGGGTATCTGGTAAATGATATTATTTTTAATGTCAATTATATATCGGTTGGAACAAAATATGCATACATTGCAGTATATCAGGGTGAAGAGAGAATTGAGGAAATTAAGATATACGAAGGTGAAACACGCATATTTAATTATGAAAACAGCCCTCGTATTGCATTGAAATTAATTGATATATTCGAGGAAGGGCATGGCTCAGGGAATTTTTTAATAATTGTTGAAAATAGCCAACCTCCATTGCATGACAGTGGCATAATTGACGGCGGATCTTATACAATGTATGGAAATGATTAACTAAAAAAAAGGTTTCAACTTAATTTATTGCTACAATCGGCCATCGTGAGATTGATTTGAACGGTTCTGGAGTGCTCGGCCTTCATGTCAATCTTATCTTTTCTGCTCAACATCCTCTGCATCATACCTTTCAACAGCATAAGCAGGTTTACTAAAATCAATACTCTTCCTCTTACCAACAAGATACTGAGCAAGTTCCCTAGTTTTCAATAACAAAACATAACTCCACATAACAGATTGTTTTTTGTAAGCTACCTTCTTGTTCATCCAGTTGTTGAACTCTTCAGTTACCTTCTTTGCTTCCAATGGTTTTAGCTTGAGTAAATAATTTTTCAGTCTAAATACCGTTTTTAGAAGCTAATGCAAAAGATATATATGCCTTCCTTTAAATAATTAGCACTAGGAAGATTGGGTTATAGCTGGGGGGCCGATTCAAAAGGCTAATGTATGCGTCTGGGTTGATGCAATAACTTTCTTTTGTTTCGGAGATGAAATCTATTTCTCAGCAAACCTGATTTTAGATGATGTGGTTTAAATGAACAAAAAAATAATAATAATAGCGATAGCTATACTCTTTCTGTTACCAGGGGCAGATACTGCCTTTGCTGCAGAAATTGACACTCTGGAAGAACTAGGCAAAGAGATATTTTTCGATGAAAATCTGTCCACACCTAAAGGACAGTCCTGTGCCAGCTGCCATACACCTGAAGCTGGTTTTGCAGACCCGAATAGTGAGCTTCCTGTGTCCAAGGGAGTACTTCCCCAAAATAGATTTGGAAACAGGAACAGTCCTACTGCAGCTTATGCAGCATATAGTCCGGAATTTGGAACAATCCAAGAAAACGGTGAAACTCTATATGTCGGTGGACAGTTCTGGGATGGACGGGCAAAGGACCTTGAAGAACAGGCAAAGGGACCTTTCCTGAATCCTCTGGAAATGAACAACCCCAATGAACGAGTAGTCATAGTCAAAATAGCAAATTCCGAATATGCGGAGGATTTTGAAAGACTTACAGGAGTAGACTTGGGTGATCGTTCCGCAGAAAATATAGAACTTGCTTATAATGAGGTGGCCAGGGCCATAGCTGCATTTGAAAGAACCGACGAAGTCAACCAGTTCTCTTCAAAGTATGACTTATACCTTGCTGGTGAAGCAACATTCACAGAAGAAGAAGAATGGGGACTTGAGCTCTTTAATAGTGAACAAACAATGTGTTCAGATTGTCATCCTAGTGCGGGAGAAAAACCACTGTTCACAGATTTCACTTACGACAATTCTGGAACTCCAAAGAATATGGATAATCCATTCTATGATCTTCCAAAAAAGTTCAATCCTGATGGTGACAACTTCATAGACTACGGTCTTGGAGGCGTTCTTGGTATAGAGTCTGAAAATGGTAAGATGAAAGTACCAACCCTGAGGAATATTGCTGTCACTGCGCCTTACATGCATAATGGAGTATTTACTGACCTTAGAACCGTTGTTGATTTCTATAATACACGGGATACTCCAGATGCAGACTGGGATGCTCCAGAAGTTGCTCAAAATGTCAACGAAGATGAACTCGGAGACCTTGAACTGGAACCTAACGAAGTTGATGCGATTGTCGCTTTCCTGGAAACTCTAACGGATGGTTATGAACCAGAGAATTAAGCACAGGATTAAGAATAAGCATTATAGCAAACTTTTTTGATGCGTGTGCAGTACACGCATCTTTATTTTTATCTTTTCAACAGAAAGTTTTGCATGTATGAGCTTGCCTAAATAAAATCTCCTCTGAAATACATCTGAGTAAATAAGAAAGTGTTAAATAACTAAAACATCTACTAAAATATATGAAAAAAACTAAACTTATTTTATTATCTTTATTAAGCATACTTGTATTGCTTTGTGCAGGATGTGTTGAAAACACAGAGGTTAATGATTCATCGAATTTAACGAATCTGACAAATACAGTTCCCATAGAAAACAATGAATCAGCGACTAATAAAAGTAGGATAGATATTAACTCTACAATAAATGCTGATTCTGTTGAAAACTATGATATTGCAACTGCAAATAATGCTTTTGCCTTTGATATGTATTCAAAGATTACAAAAGAAAATGAACAGAACCTCTTCTTTTCCCCATATAGTATATTCACTGCAGTAGCAATGTGCTATGATGGTGCTGAAAGCTCTACTAAAGAGCAAATTGCAAATGTATTTAATTTCCCACTTAACAAGAGCATTTTAGAAATAAGTTCTAAAGAGCTGATCAGTGATATAAATTCAGATGATAAAGAGTATGAACTGAAAACTGCAAATGCCCTGTGGATACAGAAAGACTTCCCCATTAAAACACAATACATTTCCAATGTTGAAAATTACTATTCTGGAAAAGTATCAAAACTTGATTTTGTGAAGCAGCCCGAAAACTCAAGGAATATGATCAATGATTGGGTTGAAAGTAAAACAAACGATAAAATAAAAGATCTTATTCCTGATGGTGCAATAAATCCCGACACACGATTGATCCTCACAAATGCAATTTACTTTAATGGAAAATGGATGAATGAATTTGATAAGGAAAATACGCAAAGCCGATCATTCTATCCATCAGAAGATGAAGAAATTAGTGCAGAAACAATGTATGCACAAAGATACCTTCCGTATGCTGAGAACTCTAATGCAAAGATCCTGGAATTACCATATAAGGGAAATGACCTTTGTATGTACGTTGTTCTTCCAAATGAGAATGATATCGACAAATTCGAAACGTCTTTTTCAGTTAGTGAATATGAAACACTAAAATCCAATATGGATTCCAGGGCTGAAGTGAAAGTATGGCTTCCAAAATTCAAATTTGATACCAAGACTGAACTATCTGATCAACTCAAAGAAATGGGAATGTCAGACGCATTTGATGATAAAGATGCAAACTTTTCAGGAATATCTGATGAATATTTAATGATCTCAGCAGTAATTCATCAGGCATTTGTAGATGTCCAGGAAGAAGGCACAGAGGCGGCAGCTGCAACTGGTGTTGTAATGCTCACTGGTTCAGCAGACATAGAGCCTGAGCCAGTAAGAGAATTCAGAGCAGATCATCCTTTCATATTCTTCATAGAAGATAAGAGAACAGACTGCATATTATTTATGGGGAAGATTGAAAGACCTGAATATGAGTAATGCCATTATGGCATTTACTCTAATATTTTTCTCATCCTCTTCGTGTTCAAATAAAATCCCCTCATAACCCTATCCTGTAATTTCTTCAGCATACTACAATACTTAATCTCACTCTTCCGAGCTTCAGCAGGACTTAGCTTGGGTATGGATACTCTTATTTTATCAACAGAAAGCTGCATGCATTCTTCGTTTATAAAATCTGGCTCTGTAGAAAAGCTCATTGCTTTTAATTAGCGCATGTACAAAACTTGGAAGCAAGAGATAATATATTCAACTTTTCGGACTGCTTCGGCTTTGCTGGACCCACAGGGATGGGGGTTTATAAACAAATAATAAAACGACCATCCGCCGCAGGCGGCACGTTCCTTTGCTCATATCCTGAAGACTATTGAAATAGTGTACTTAATGAAGATTGCTGAGTTAAAAGTTGTAATTAAGGGATTATTTTATTCATCTTTTTGGACTGCGCCGGCTTCGCCGGACCCTTCGGGATGGGTTTAAAATTAAAAACAATATGATCACCTGCAGCATGCAGCATCCTTCCTTGTACACATCCTGTATGTTATTGAAATAATGCATTTATTGAATTATTGAATAGTACTGATTTTTAAAATGGAATTAGTATTTCTACAGAGCTTAAAATCCAAATCTTTATCTTGGCTGCTCTCATTCACATTAACAATCGGAATAAAATAAATAATAAAAGAGTCTATTACTGCGAAATCATAGAATACTTAATCATACTATGCAGGACTTAGACTATCTCCTCCTGCACATACTAAAGGTGATCTTTTTTGTCAAATCCAATAGAACGTGAGACCGTTGTATCAGCCATTGTTGATATTTTAAGAGAGGCAGAGACCGTGCTGCCACAGGACGTTGTAGATTCACTTCAAAAGGCTGCATCAGAAGAAACATCCCCTGTTGCAAAGGAACAACTTGAAGCTATCCTTAAGAACGTAGAAATAGCAGGTAGCAGAGGAGTTCCCATCTGCCAGGATACAGGCATACTCATATTCTTTGTAGAACTTGGACGCAAGGTCTCATTAGATTTCAGTCTGGAAGACGCCATACTTGAAGGTGTAAGGAAGGCAACTAAGTCGATCCCACTGCGTCCGAATGCTGTAGACCCAATAAGCCGTGTGAACAGCGGAGATAACAGCGGAGCAGGCATCCCTGATATAAAATACGAACTCACTGAGGGAAGCAGCCTAAAGATAACTGTTGCTCCCAAGGGTGCAGGTTCAGAGAATATGAGCGCCATCAAAATGCTCAATCCAACTGAAAAGGACAGGATACGTAACTTTGTCCTTGAGACTGTGCTAAACGCAGGCGGCAAACCATGTCCTCCAATTATTGTTGGTGTTGGTATTGGAGGCTCCTTCGATAAAGCCGCAAGACTTGCAAAATCAGCTCTGCTGAGAAATGTTGATGATATGGATGAAGAAGAGCAAAGTCTGCTTGAGGACATCAATTCCCTTGGGATCGGACCAATGGGACTTGGCGGTAAGACAACAGCCCTTGCAGTACACATTAAAAAAGCTCATTGTCATACAGCCTCTCTTCCGGTGGCTGTGAATATCCAGTGCTGGGCCAATCGTCATGCTTCAGTTACCCTGGGTGGTGATGAGTAATGGAATACAAACTAAGCACACCACTAAAAAAAGAAGATATCAGTCAGCTCAATGCCGGTGATCTAGTTTACCTGAGTGGAAACATATTTACAGCCAGAGATGAAGCCCATGCCAGAATCCTGGAAATGGCAGAGGAAAAGAAAGAACTGCCATTTGATTTGGAAGGATCGGTTATCTATCACTGCGGCCCCCTTATGAAAGAAAAAGAAGGTGGTTGGGAAGTCGTTGCCGCAGGCCCTACCACAAGTGCCCGCATGTCAAAGATGACACCCAAACTCCTTGATATTCATAAAGTTCGTGCCTTTGTAGGAAAAGGAGGCATGGACAATGTTACAGAAGCCATGGAAAACAAAGCTGTCTATCTTGCATTAACAGGAGGCTGTGCAGCATTGGCGGCTATAAGCATTAAAAAAGTAATCAAGGTTCATTGGCTGGACCTGGGCATGCCAGAAGCAGTTTGGGAACTGCATGTAGAGGATTTCGGACCTCTGGTTGTTGGGATAGACTCACACAACAATGACCTGTTCCTTGAAGTTAGTAAAAAAGCAAAGGCGGCTTATTCTAAAATCGAATAAGCTTTCAGCTCTGTAGAAAACCTGTTAAAAGCAAATCAATAGGGTGAAATTTGCATGTTCAGGATCAACATGTATCTTGCATCCTGAATCATACTTTTTTGATCTTCAAGCTTTATTTTCTAGTTACCTTTGCTCTACTGATTAAATGCAACAGTTACAGGATTTTCATAAAAATACAGATAGAATTATACTTGTTATCACTAAATATATCACCACTACTATTATCCAATGGAACAAAGATAATTTAATTTCGTTTCTACGTTCATAATTTTTAATAATGAAAATCAACAATATAAGTAAAACAATCTCAATGATCAATGGAATAAAATTAAATCCAATAAAAAAATGAACCATATTCCCTCCATAATTGCATCAGATGCTTCATGTATTCCCTTCTTAAAAATTAAAGGAGACAATATCTCCTTCTAAAATTACACTTAACTGACATACTCCCAGTTAGTAGAATCTACTCCGGCAAAGGTTTGTGGTACAACACCTACTGGGAAAATTCCAGAATACTGACCGATTACACGGTAATAAGCTGGAGATGAATAATCATAAGTGTCCTTTGCTTCAATCTTATAAACATTGTTCTTTGACTCAAATTCGATTCCAACGATTTCCTCGTCTCCATCATCACGCCATAAATGTGCAAGAACAGACATGCTTGGTATGATTGTATATGGTGTAGGTAACACCATTCTATTCCAGGTTTTATACGTAATCTCTGAACCATCATAGTCTAAATCAGAATCGCCAATCCCAAGGTATGGAATATCTCTTTCGCCAGTAGAACCACTAAACGTTTGTCTAGAATCAGAAGATTCTTCCGATGGATCCATCCAAACTACCTTCATATCATAATATGTCTTAGTTGCGGTATTTGGAGATTTTTCATAAGCTTCAGGGAACAATTGTCCGATATATTCTCCGTAAGTAATATCTGTACCCCATAATTTATTTGCAAGTTCAAGTCTTTCTTTCTCTGTAATAGAGGTCGAATCAGCTCCCGCATTCACTACCCCTACAAGCAGTATCATTAGCATAAGAGCTAATGATACTAGCATCCTTCGATTTATTATTTTGTTCATTTATCTTTTCACCTTTTGTTTTGTCCCAAAAGGCAGAAGTAAACAAGTTTTAAGTACTTTAAAACCAACGTTACTATGCCTTCGGGCGTGATTCAGGGGTTCAACTACTCTGGGAAAAGATACGTTGAACCCCACACCACATTTTTACACTGTGGCATATAACAAGTATGCTTGACTTCTATATATGTTTTCCGTACATACCACTAAAATTATTTAGAACCGTGTATTTTTTAATAAGTGATGTGCCATATGCAGAATGGTTTCGAGACTCGGTAGATAAATCATATATACATCAAGAAGTCAGCTCTATCGGATTCCTCATTTGAATAACTAAGATGAACTTGATATACAGAATTGAAAACATTGTTTCTACCTGATTTATGTAATGATACAATAATTCTTCAAATCCCTAGATCTCACTTTCCGCACGTATCCCTTCAAACATAATATCTTTTGCATTCGTTTCCCATTAGATTTAAAATATCCCATAATTCATCAGTCATATTTGCCAC
>JAVEPM010000266.1:0-2788 GCA_034008115.1 Methanolobus sp. | reverse complement strand
ATTATCAAAACCATCTATTTCGTTTTTGTTTTTCATAATCCACTCTTTGTACTCTTCAATATCTTTGAAACCGTACATATCTCCATGATTGTTATTCCAAACTATAATCATATCTATTAAAAATTACGGTGCATAACACGGTATATATGTTATACACCAATGAAGTGTTGTACTTAATTTGAAACTTTGTGGTTAGGCGTACAACACATATACCCAACCGTTATATGGCATTAAAACTCACCACTTCTATCACGTTCCGAAATCGCTTGAACTTCTGTAATCATATCAGTCCATCTTTTTTCAGCTTCATCACATATACAACAAATCACGTACTTTCTACCGCAGTGTTCACAATTAGATAAATCACCAGATAAGTTCTTTTTTACCTTGTCTGTTTTCCATTGTAATCCCATCACTTTATTGTATGTTTCAATATCTAATTGTAAACATTCTTCCTTTGTCAAAATTCTGCTCATAATAATTAACGCCACATAATAATGTATATAAGGCATTGTCTCTGTGGTCTTTTTTAAAATTTATACTAATTTTAATCTTTCATTCATTCTATTAAGGTTCGTGAGGTCAACGCCTCATATACTCAACGTTGTACGCAATAAAAATTACTGCATATACTTAGCTACATTCTGTTCGTGTGCCAAATTTCTGTCAATATTCAAATCACTCCTTTTAATCAATGATATTGTTACCGCAAATCTTAACCAAGTAATCGTGTAATTTCTTGTAAATGACCAACCTTGAACATTTTTACTAAATGATACTTTAGGTAAAAGATTTGCTACTTTAAATTTTGTGTAATCTGTTTGATAAAAATTAATTTCTCGTTTCATAATCCGTAATTTTAAAAGCGTACAACACGCTGTATAGTTAATAAGCCGTTGGTAGTTTTGTGCGTTGATTTGGGGATATGTGGTCGACTTACATAACCATACAGCCATCCGTTATGGTTAATTATAGGTTTTAAATTCATTACCACTAAATTTACCATAAAGTGAAGAATTTACTATTTTTTTATATTTAGAAGTATCAATATTATGTTTTGGTTTTATGAAAAAGCGTTTTAGTTTTAATAAAAAATTCTTCACATTATTACTATACCAAACAGTCTCACCATTTATAGTAGTTTCTGTTGTTTTCAACATGTCTGCACCTTCTTTAATTTTTTCACTCATTTTATTTAGAATTAACTAACCATAACAATGTATAAAAAACATAGCTAAGTTAGTGGTTTATATTACTTATATATCTTTATTCAACTTTTGTTTATTATTTGTAGTTTAATGTTTCAAAATGCTACGTTTCTTATACTCAACGTTATAAATAATAAATTAAATTTTATTGTCTTTAAATATTAACTTTCCTGTTTCATTGTCCATCCAAACTATTCCTTGTTCTTTGTTTCTAAATTCTTCCAATGTTAATTCTTTCGGTTCTGATGTTCCTTCTACCTTTATTGTAGAGTAATAGTTTGGATTAATTGGATTATCTGTGTATTTACTTTTCAACATTTTATTTACTTTCTTTTTCATAGGTATAAAATTTAATTTACATATTTATAACAACAAATATAAAACATTTATTTTAGTGTTCCAATTTATTGTTGGTTTATAATTTATATTCTGTTTTTTAAATTTAAGTTTAATTTAATAAACGTTTTATATTTGCAACCGTTAGCAACAATGCTATCCAAACTCTTTAACATCTTTACAGCAATCTCGCCAGCCATCCTTGTAACCACAGATATATTCAGCACTGTTGCTAACATCGTGTATATCCAATGCTTGTCCATGTTTTTTAATGAAAGTTTTTACCATTTCAAATATTCGCACTTCATTAGCACCACTGTCAAAAATGTGCTGTATCTCTTTTTTCAAACTTTGTTCATCTTGTGTTGTCATTCTATTTAAGTTTTTATGTTAATAATCGCACTGTATATACACGCAGTCGTTATATACAAGCACTACTTATCGTTTTCAAATGAAAAGTGTGGCATCACCTTAAATTCACATTGGTTTAGTCTGTAAATAGTATTAAGATCTTCATCTTTTCGAGTGTCTGCAAACCGTTCAATTACCGAAAACTGTTCTCTCGTAATAATCATTATCTGTTTTGGTTTTTCAGTTTTACTTTCTAAGTCGTAAATCTTACCAAAGTGAATTTCAAATTTTTCCATTTTATCAAGTTTTAGTTGTTAAACCGTGCCAGCATATAACACGGTATATAATTTATAAACCAATTAAGGATTGTGTTTCAATTCAATTTTTCGGTACGTGGCTTACAAAATCATATACCAGTACCGTTAGCAAACATTTTAAAGAGACATACCTCCTCGATTGAATGATACCCACATTTTACAAATAATTAAATTCACACCTATCATATAATCATTTACTAGATTATTTCCCCACTCTTTTGGTTTATTGAAATTTTTACTTCCAACTATTCTGCTTCTTTTAAACCAAAGCCCAATTTTATAATCTCGAAATTCCGAGTTATATCTAATTTCATCTTTATTGTCCCACTTGTGCCTAAAAACAAAAGTGAATTTAATTTTACTTATTTTTAATTTTCCTACCATAAAAAACGTTTGCTAACAAAGGCTATAAGCAATTGCCTATCAACCTTTGTGGTTAATTGAACAGTATTTTGCAAGGCAACTGCTCATAGCCTCGACCGTTATGTACAAGTGCTACATTGGTACTTATAATTGAGTTCAGTGATGAAAACAAAAAGAATTTTTCCCTACGCACAAATATACAAAAAATATTTA
>JAVEPM010000265.1:0-2796 GCA_034008115.1 Methanolobus sp. | reverse complement strand
GAAGTGAACAGTTAATTGCTTTTTTTGATTGGTTGAATAAACAAGGCAATATAACTAATATGTACACTGACAAATATATGTACATCGAGATGTATTTAAAAAGCAATTAATTGCCGCTAACGGTGGCAATAAGGCACGTTTGGCTTATGCTGACTTGACAAAATACCACCGAACTTTGCAGCCAAATGGGCTTTATTGCGTGTTATGCAATCGGCTTTTTAATTTAATTATTCACTTAAAAACTTAAATAACAATGAAATTAATAAAATTTAGGGCAATAATCGCAGCTACGGACGTTTGGATATTTGGCTTACCATACGCTGTCTATTCAGATAATCAAATTGATTCAATTCAAAGCATAGAAACTAAACAGGTTGAGTATATTAAAACAGACACTCTCGGACAATTTACTGGTTTTAAAGACAAAAACGGAGTAGATATTTTTGAAGGAGATGTGTTAAGTGATTGGAACGAAGTTGATGGAAAAAAAGTACAATCAAAAATGCAGGTTTACTGGTGCGAAAAAACAGGGGCTTGGAAATTAGACCACTCTTTTAATCAGGATAAATCAAGTGGCGATTTGCTGTGTGAAGAATTGTCTGATTTTGCCTATGAAATTACTGGAAATGTTTATCAACGGCAGTCTGTTTAAGCTGTTGCATAACGGTTGGCAAGTGTGACAACGGCAGGGAGATTGAAATAATGCCTTATCCAAAAAATAAAACGATACTTTGAAATATTGATGTAACCACAGTTAAACAGCCCTGCTGGGTTACACTTGCTGTTAGGGGCTGGCTTTTAAAATTACATAAATATGTTAGTATCAGAGTTAATTGAAAAACTGCAACAGTACCCCAGCGAATTAGAGGTACGGATTATGAACGTGGCGATTGAGGATTATGAAAGTTGCCCATCCTTTGAAATTAAAGGTATATCATCCGCTAAGGAGAATGCGGAAGACTACCAAGAACCAAGGGATATGAATTTTGTGTTTATCGAAATGTTGGATAGAGAATATATTCAAGAGCAATTCAACATTATGAAGTAGGCAGGATTGGGGCAGGTGTTTTCTTAAGCTTGCCCCTAACGAATGGTGGTATGGTTAGTTGCCTGTTGAATAACCCACTAACCTTAATGCGAGTAATAAACTTTAAAATATAATGCGCGATGGAAAAACTCATTGGAATGTACAAAAATAATATTGAAAAGCTAAGTAAGGTATTAGACAAACTTGAAGGTACTGGAATGGCTTGGTGGTTGGTGAATGGGATGATAAGTGGGTTAAAAATGGTAGTTGATGATTTAAGTAAATGTGTGCGTGGGGAAAATCTTGATACGGGAGATAGGCAATTAACTATACCTGATGTTAGCAACCGTTATTTAGAAACAACAAATGAATATGAAAGATTAAAGGTTGAAATATATAAAGACTTATTAGTGGAATTATATGATTTCGCATACCAACAAGCTAAAAAAACTGATAGTGTTGATGAATTACTTGATATAGATAGACGTATTAATGGTTGCTAACGGAGGCAAGTGTGACAACGGCAGGGAGATTGAAATAATGCCTTATCAAACCGATAAAAATAAACTTTGAAATAATGATGTAACCACAGTTAAACAGCCCTGCTGGGTTACACTTGCTGTTATAGGGCGTTTTTAATTGAAGTTATGTGGACGCTAAAAGAAATCGAAACCGAAATGAAACTTGGTAGATGTAAAGAAATTCTTTCAGAAATTCAAATACATAAAAAATGTATAAAAAACTCAATAGAGCCGAAATTGAAATTTGGCTCTGATGGGAAAGTGCTTGGATGGGGGATAACAGACATTGAATGTAAAGAGTTGTTTGGTCTGTCTTAAATGCCCTATAACGGTTTGCAGGTTGGCAAATGTAATTTTACGGATTTTAAAAACTAAAATATAATAGAATGAAAGCAAATAGAGAAAAGTTTAAACAATTTGTTACAGAACAATTGAAAGATTATGACGAATGGAGAGAAGCTTCTCCTGTTGGCTATGCTGAAATAATAACAGATGAGGCAGTAAAATTATTTTGCCAACCTGCTGTTATGCAGCGAAGCGAACTGTTAACCGCCTTTCTGAAATGGTATTGGCAGAATGTTGATGGCAGGCCTTCTGACGAATCAATATCGGATATAATAGATGCTTTTGGCGGTTAATTGTGCCTAACGTTGGCGGGATGAAATCGAAGCGGATTGCGATAGATGAACTGTCAGCCACCACCAAAGATTGAACGGGAAACAAAGCCCCAAATAGCACTGAAACCGCTTTGTTTTATACCGTGTGTTATGGTTTCGTGCTTTATTATATGTCTAATTTTAAACTAATTATAAATGAAAAAAGCAAAAGAACACGCAAATGAACTGGTAGTTTCCTATTCAGATGCAGTTATGAATAACAATTGGGATATTTTCAAAACAAAAATATCTGATGTGTTTTATGAAGTTGCTGTAAACGAGGTTAAAGAACTTCAAAAAGCAAGAAATATAAAATTAGATACTGGATTAATTCCAATATTTAAAGACCAGCGAGCAAAATATGGTTCTATTTGTCGAATAGTAAACACAGTAAAAGCTGATTTACTTTCGATAACAGACTTTGACGAAGTTATAAAAGAAATTCATCCTAATATTTACGACTGGTATGTGTCGCAGGTTTTAGCATGAACCATAACGGTTACAAATAAACACAGTAAAAGATATGAAAGCAGAAATTTTAAACATAGCGAAAAACCTTGAAAATAACAACTTAACTATCAACGATGCACGA
>JAVEPM010000264.1:0-2809 GCA_034008115.1 Methanolobus sp. | reverse complement strand
ATAGTTATGAATTTTAATGTCAATTAATGACGCTCAATTCTAAACGCTTCACAGGCTTCGTAACCTCTGCCTCTGCGTTCGTTATGTCGCCTAAACTCCTGCGACCTTCTTTTAAAATGTTATTTGCAGCCAGTTCGTCTCTTTGATTAATCAATCCACAAGCCTCGCAAACCCATTCCCTGTCTGATAATTTCAGGTTGTCATTCTTTACTCCACACTCACAAGTTTTACTACTGGCGTAAAATCTACCAACTTTCACAACATCTTTTCCGTACCATTCAGCTTTATAAACAAGCATTGAAGTAAACTTACTCCAGCCAACATCACTAATTGCACCAGCCAGACAATGGTTCTTTACCATTCCACTTACATTTAAGTCCTCAATGTAAATCCTGTCATAGCTGCTGATTAATGATGTGCTGTAATTATGAAGAAACCAATCTCGCTGATTAGTTACTTTCTGGTGCAGCTTTGCAATTTTCAGCCTACACCTGTTTCTCCTATTACTACCTTTCTGCTTTCTGGAAAGATGTTGTTGCATCCTGCGTAACTTCGCTTGGTTTTTACGAAGAAACTTTGGATTGTCAATCTCAACACCGTCTGATTGGGTACTGAATGTTTTAATCCCTAAATCAATTCCAACCTCCTTGTTGGTTTTTGGTTTATAGTTTATTTCTGTTTCAATTAGAATAGATGCAAAGTATTGTCCTGATGGGTTTTTACTGACAGTAACTGACATTAATTTACCATCTGGTAATTTTCTATCAACAACAATCTTTACCTTACCTATCTTTTCTAATTGAATCTTATTGCCGATTATTTTGAATTTCTGGTTAGGTAATCTAAAGGATTGTCTATTGTTTTTCTTTTTGAATGATGGAAAGCCTATTTTCTTTTTTCTTGACTTACTAAATAACTGCTTCCTATATTCTTTAAAATCTATTTCCTTCTGCTGAATTGCTGCTGCACTAACTTCTTGCATCCATTCAATTTCATTTCTTAATTCAGTGCTTGTTTTAAACTCAGGTTTTGGGTTTGTCTCTTTATCGTATGTTTTGAAAGTTGCAACCTGTTGATTCCAAAAATAGCGCACACTTCCCATCGTCTTATTTAACAAGGTTTGCTGTGCCTTATTTGGATACAACCTATAACGATATGCAACAAGCCTATTCATTAACAACTTCTTTTATTATTTTTTCAGTCAACCTTTTACTTCTTCTCCTACCATAAAGCCTTGAAACAAAACTTGTGATTATAGAAACAAAGTCTTGCATCAAATCATCTTCATCATTAGATTGCGGATTAATTATTTCAATTTTTCTATTGTCTAATTCCAACAACTTCTGAATGTAATTTAAACCAAATCTCGCAAGTCTATCTTTGTGCTCAACAACAATAAGATTAATGGATTTGTCAAGTAAAACCTTTTCAAGTTTTTTTCTTTCATCGTTTAATCCAGAACCTATTTCCGTAACCACACTTGAAACCTTATAACCTTTTGCGTTACAATAGGAAATTAATCTTTCTTTTTGCCTTTCAAGATTATCTTTATTTTCTGATGATGATACTCTGGCGTAAACACAAACATTTAATTTATATGGTTTAACCTCATTGTCAACCTCTACATACACCCTTCCTGTTTCAGACCTAACAATAGGCAAACCGCCATCATTAATCCTTCTCCATAGTGTTCTGACAGAAACTCCTGTCATTTTTGCGTATTGTGAGAGTTTTACTTTCATAAATTATGAATTACAATAATTGTGCCAATGTCCTTATATGTGTCAATTTGTCATTATAAATTATAAACTTACACCATACGAAAAAAGCGGCAAAAACAAAATTGGACTTGGACGTTTTGGACTTGTCCAAACCGTCCAAAAGGATTAGGTCGCTGCATTTGAATTTCGGCAGCCTCTTTTTAACAACCTCTCAACCTCTTTAGAATATTTGTCAACAATTTCCGTGTATTCTACAACCCCCATGTGCTTAGTCATGTACTTCAATGGAAGAATTTCATAATCTACAACGTCATCCCCGTACTTTTCCCTTAAAAACTCCTCATAGACGGCAATCCTGCCTCCATTAAATCTATTACAGTGATAGCACTGTGGGTGGACATTCTTCTCATTGTACCTTCCTGTGTTATGTATTCTTGAGATAAAATGGCCAGCGTCAACATCTTTGTAATGATGTGAAGCTCCACAGGTGCAGCAGGTCACATAACCATTCTCATCTGCGTCCCTTAGTCTTATGTACAGACTAAATAATAAGTCAGCCTTGCTTTGTGTCATCAATCATTTTTTTTAATCGTTTAAGCCGATCCAGAGCAGCCCCTACAAGTTGTTGAGATTTAGACTCAAGTTGCAGTAGGTCAGATTCAAGGTAGGCATCAATGTCAATAATTTTTTCGCACACAGAGGTGGCAAAAGGAACCGGGGGAAGATGGTGTTTGTTATCATCGAAATATTTTCTAACTTGTGAAATCGTCATTTAGTAGTCCTCCACAATTTCGTTATGATTTTTAACTAACGCTTCATCTGCGAGACGTTCGGCTAATTCAAATGTTTTGTCTTTCATTTTGCTTGTTTTTATGATTAATGATTCAAATTCCCACGCTAACGGTGTGTATAGCGCATTGAAACGCGCCATACACGGGCGTTAGCGGTAATAAAATTTACTCCGTTACAAAGATAGTATCTTTAACGTTACCTCCAAGCTTTTTGTAGTTAAATAAAGTTAAAACAATCAACATTTAGAATGTGTCTAAATTAGCGTTTGTGGCTCTTGAATATTTTGTTCTCGTATC
>JAVEPM010000263.1:0-2811 GCA_034008115.1 Methanolobus sp. | reverse complement strand
CAAGACCTTTCTCGATGATCTCTGGAGCTGGAATACCTTCACTTCTTGCTTTCTCGACAGCTGCTGTTACAACATCATTCTTGCATGTGATAACTGCATCTGCTAATTCTTTGAACATTTCTTCTTTGCTCATTTGTACACCTCATTGATTTTTAATAATTTAAAACAAATTTGACATTATTCTTCGCTTTTAGAGCAAATAGCCCACAGCAAAATAACATACATAGTAGACTGATATATATGTTGCCTTTGAGGACTGTATTTAAACATTGTCTCTCTATATGAAGAATAACTGATATTTAAAGTTTTCTAATACACTTCTGATTGAAGCTTCTGGCACAGAAAACAAAAATAAAAATAAAAGGCACAGAGCAATTACAAGCTCACAAATCCATAAATAGGATCATGACTTGCATATCACTGCACCTTATGGTTACTCAACTGATTTTTCGATACTCTTTTGAGAACTCTTTAGAACTGTGAAACAAAAGTTCTTGCCTGCCAGAGTGCCAATATTGCCACGATTATGATGACAACCATCCATAGAACATCAGCTGCTGGCAAAGGTGAGTTCACCCAATAAGCATTGTAAGCATCCATTGCGGCTTGCGTTTGTACCATTTTAATCCTCCATCAGACATACATCAAACAGGCATCTTTAGCCCTTATTATTCCAAATTCGGTAATTGTATATTTATGAAGAAGGAATCCCTTCTTATAGATACCATCTTCATCGACCTTGGACTCAATATCTTTCAGCATTCCACCTGACGCCAGTTCAATTATATCGAAATTGATAGAATCTCTACTGAAATCACCTTTCATATTGTACTCTTTCTGTATTTGCTGAACGATCTCATAATTCCATCTACCTTCACTATTATGGCATAGCTCAAGAATACGGAATTTAATTGGACGATTGGCTGCCATTTTAATCACCTCTCAAAGATTCCATCTCACCAGTGTCTTCAGAGAACATTATAGTACTACCAATAAGACACAAGGCACCTCCCAGCAGGATAGTCCATCCAGGAACATCTCCGAAGAAGAGGAATATGAATATAACAGCAAAGAAACCGTAGAGGTTTCCAATACCTTGGCCCCTTCCCACACCAATCAGCGGGAATGATTTGTACCAGGTAACGTAACAGTAACCAAATGTAATACCTGCAAAGACCAGTACGAGCATTGTCATTGGTTCGAATACAAGAAGTGCATACTTGTACATTGGGAATCCTGCGATAGCAAGCAGAGGAAGAGCAATGACCCACCAGATGATATTCTCACCAATAAACCTTAGTGTAAGACCAACATCAGGTTCTGCGATGTCAAGACCTTTTCCTGCGATAGCACCTTCTATACCCCAGCCGAAAGCGGCCATAAGTCCACCAAGGTAACCAATCCATGCAACATTACCACTACGAAGTTCTACAAGCATGCCTCCGCCGAATACGGTAAAACCACCGATAATGATGAAAGCAATACCAAGGAAAGCACGCTTAGATATCTTTTCACCATACCATTTAGAGGCAACTATAGAGCCTATTACAGGATACATAAGTGCTGCAACTGCTGCAAAAGCACCACCGACAAAACCCATAGCTATAAATGATCCCAATATGGCCATAGGACCACCGAAGAAAGCTGCAAGGAAGAACCATTTTGAACATGGATTGAATTCTTTTACGGTTCTCTTCATTTCTCCGAACTTACCAAGAACACCATTCCAGACCATAAGGGCTAACACGACCGTTGCCGCATTGAATGCAGTTATAAGTACAGCCACTATAACAAGTGCCATACCGTCACCACTTGTGGCAGCTATTTCGCCATACATTGCATCGAAAGGATTAAGATCCCATATTACAGTACCTGGGATATACCACAGACCCCAAAGAACCGCACAAAACATAGCCCACATGTAGCCATATTTTACTCGGCGCTTATATTCCTGAGCTTTTAATAATTTCAAATCCACTTTACTACCTCCAACTTTTTAAACCTTCATAAGTATTATCTGTCAGTAGATAACAGTCCTATATATTTCCGGAAAAACCGGAATAGGGATGGGGATACGGAAAGAGATGATGCATTATCAGTCTACCAACTGATAAATTATCATCTTCTTTCGGGGTGCACTAAAAACGGGAAATAAATAATATTTCCAAAACACCCATAAAAGAAAAATTAAACTTCTGAAATTGTATTGTAGCCGGAGGAGGTACTAAAAGTACCATCCTCACAACTAACTATACTAATTTCAGAAAAGTTCGTTCAGTTTTGTTACTACATCAGTTGCATTCTCTCCATAGATATCTGCACCGATCTTGGTTGCCCAGTCCTGTGTAACAGGAGCGCCACCAACCATGGTCTTAAGAGAGTCGCGGATACCTGCTTCTTTAAGCTGTTCCTCGATCTTTATCTGGCTGACCATTGTGGTAGTCATAAGAGCTGAGGAAGCTACTACATCTGCACCAGTTTCTTTTGCCTTCTCTACGTAGTCTTTGATAGCTACATCCCTTCCAAGGTCAATGATCTGGAATCCTGCGATCTTGAGCATTGTTGCAACGATATCTTTTCCTATAGAATGAATATCACCCTCGATAGTACCGATGACGACCTTGCCCTTGCTTTTAGATTCTGAGCCACGCTTTTCAAGTTCAGGGGTAAGGACAGCCACACCTGCGCTCATTGCTTCAGATGCTGCTATTACATGAGGAAGGAAAAGTGTTCCTGCTTCGAACTGGTCTCCTACTTCATTCATTCCAGCGGTGAATCCATCCTGAATAAGATCAACAGGATCTACACCTG